>WQTU01000110.1 GCA_009786125.1 Spirochaetota bacterium | reverse complement strand
AAAATTGCATTTGGGACATTTTGTGTGGTATTTTTTATAACATTAATCATAAGGGTCCTGCCAACAATCTCACCTAGTCCAGCTACGCCAGCTATACAACCTCATACTCAGATGCAAACTATACAGCCCGCGCCTTTCGACACCGTCTGGAATGTTTATGACAGGGAGTCTTGGAACACAGCACTTGCTGCAATTAGAAATAGCAGTAACAACAGCAACCATTTTATAAACGTTACCGGCAATTTTTCCGTGCCGGGTAAAACGACGTTTTCGTTTGATACAGTTGCAGGCTTAACAGTTACTATTTCGGGCAGCAATACTATTTCCCTATCCAGTGCTGGTATTTTACTAGTTATAAACACCCACCAAACAGTTATTATCAAAGATCTCACGCTACAGGGTTATAGCAACAATAATCGGGCGTTGGTTCATATCGAAGGTACATTGACGATGCAAGGCTCTGCTACGATTTCTGGGAATACAATAAAAGATGTCGGCGGTGGCGGAGTTTTTGTGCGAGGTGGTGGAAACTTTATCATGGAGAATAATTCCAGGGTAACAGGAAATACAGCCGCTAGAAGTGGTGGAGGAGTACTTGTAACGGATGATTCTTTTTTCACAATGAGAGATAATGCATCAATTTCTGGCAACACTTCCAGTCAGAATGGCGGAGGAGTATGGGTCAATAACGGTACAATTATCATAGAAGATAACGCATCAATACATGGTAACACTGCCAGATACAGGGGTGGCGGTGTTGGGGTATGGGGGAGTGAAAGTACCTTCACCAAAAGCGGTGGAACCATCTATGGGAACATTGCAGCAAGGAACTTTAGAAACATTTCTACTCGTTCGAGAATTGGTCATGCGGTGTATCAAGGAAATCCTTCTCGCCAAAGAAATGCCACCGCCGGGCCATCGATGAATACTGACAACTATTGGTTTTGGAGGAATTGGCGGGGATGGGTGCCAATATCAACTATTCTGTTTGTTAGCATTTTTATCTTTGCTTATTGTTATTTTAAACGTTTAAAACTAAATCGCAAGATATATCTTAGTTTGGAGGTTATAGTACTTGGTGTTGCAACAGGTACTGCTTTCGGTGGCATCTATTTTATGATCCTCCTAATACCATTTTGGCTACTGCCTCTAACCATGTTTCCACTATATATTTTATTACCTATTTTATTAAATCGATTGAGTAAATTTTTAGAAGCTAAACACTTGTTTAACCCCGGAAAAGCACTTTCAAGTGGCAGATTGTATTTGGTTCTTACTACTTCTGCTTATGTTTTGCTTTTTTTGCTTTTTAAGTTTATCACGCCATTTTTCTTCTGGTAATTGAAAGTGAAAAAGCTGCGCTTGCGGGTCTGCTTTAATTAGAATTGGCGAAGAAGCCAGTGAAAGGCTGCAGATAAGGTCGCCTAAGATTTACGTTGAAAAAACAGTACGCCCGAAATATGCCTGCCGCTGCTGCGAAGGGACTGATGACGAGGATATGCGCTTAATCCCTAACTCCGCTCATTTTAGGTGGTCTATTCTGATTTTGGCAAACAGCTCTATTGTTTTTTTGGTTATTTCCGAACGCTGTATATTATGGCTTGAAAGAGCCAGTGACCCGGCTAAAATAGATCCGGCATCACGGTTAATAATGATCCACCAGTTCGGATAGAGATCCACAAAAAAGAATGACTTTCCTAAAATAACACCAGCGCCTATGTTGGCGTAAATTTATTTTAGGAGGTCTATATGACCAAGTATCGAGAAATCCTTCGACTGCACAGCCAAGGGATTAGCAGTCGGCATATTGCGGAAAGCCTTAGATGTTCCCGCAATACCATCAAAAAAGTGCTTGAAGGAGCAGCAGCAGAAAGCATAAGCTGGCCATTGCCGAGCAATTTGTCTGACCGTCAGTTAAAACAAAAACTGTTTGGCAAACAAGAAAGAATTAAGAAACGAACAATGCCTGATTTGGAATACATCCATCAGGAAATGGCCAAAAGCGGAGTCACATTAAGTCTGCTCTGGAGTGAGTATTGCGAAAGTTGCAGAATGGAAGGCAGTCGTCCATTGATGTATACGCAATTCTGTTATCATTATCAGGAATACGCAGCCAGGAATAAAGCAACACTGCGCATTCACCACAAACCAGGCGACCGCATGGAAGTAGATTGGGCTGGAGATACTGCTTCTATTCAGGACAATATTTCAGGACAGCCCATTCCTGTTTATATATTTGTCGCTGTCCTGCCATGCAGCGGGTATGCATATGCCGAGGGGTTCTTATCTCAAAACCTTGAAAGCTGGATTCTGGCACATATAAACGCATACCAATTTTTTCAAGGAGCAACCCGTATTCTTACGCCTGACAACCTCAAGACCGGCATACAAAAAGCGGACTGGTATTCACCGGTTATCAACAAGACATATCACGAAATGGCTGAGTATTACGGGACGGCAGTTATTCCAACCGGAGTAAGGAAGCCGAAAGAGAAAGCTACGGTCGAACGGACGGTGGGTATGCTTTCCACTTGGACTATTGCCGCTCTTCGCAACCGTCAATTCTTTTCTCTCTTCAGCCTAAACCAGGCAATGAGACAGAAACTCGACGAGTTTAATAAAAAGCCGTTTCAAAAAAGAGAAGGCTGCCGGGAAAGCGCATTTGTTGAGGAACGGCCATTCCTCATTCCCCTTCCCGACAAGCCTTTTGAATTGTCAACGTGGAAGGTAGCTACCGTTCAACTTAATTACCATATCGCAGCTGACAAGATGTATTATAGCGTACCGTATGAGTATATCAAATACAAAGTTGATGTGAGGCTTACTGCAAGCATGGTAGAGGTATTTTATCAAAATGCCAGAATTGCCAGCCACAGGCGTCTTAACGGTTATTCCGGACAATACAGCACGGTTATTGAACACATGCCGGAAAAACACAAGCAATACACCCAGTGGAATGCCCAGCGGTTTATTAAGTGGGCTTCTGATATTGGTCCCTTTACGCAAAAAGCGGTTAAAGCAATTATCGCTTCGCGGAAAGTTGAAGAGCAAAGTTATAAATCTTGTATTGCACTGTTAAAACTCTGTGACACTTACTCTGTAGCCCGCCTTGAAGCCGCCTGTGAAAGGGCGCTTTCCTACATCGCAACGCCCAGCTTCAGAAGCATCAGAACCATCTTAAAAACCGGAAGCGACAGATTCAAAGCTGAAACGGCAGTACCAGATACTGAAAGCAACGCTTTTGCTTTTACCCGAGGAGCCGCTTATTACGGAGGTGAACACAATGGTTAACGAAGCAACAATCAACAAACTCCATGACATGAAGCTATCCGCCATGGCACAAGCCTTTAGGCAGCAGATGCAAGAACCAACCATGAATGCCTTTCTTTTTCTGAACGCTTTGGTTTTTTGGTTGATTACGAATGGGATACCAGAAAAAACAACAGGCTCAAACGCCTTATCCGCAAGGCTGGTTTCCCCGTCTCAAGCGCCTGCATGGAAGATATTGAATATCGAAGCGATCGCAAGTTGATCAAAGAACAACTGCTTGAACTTTCAACCTGTTCTTTCATTGCCAGCAAGCATAATATTATTATCCTTGGCGCGACTGGAGCGGGTAAAACGTTCATCGGCAGTGCTCTTGGAATGGCAGCCTGCCGTCATTTTTTTTCAGTAAAATATATCCGTCTGCCGGATTTGCTGGATGAACTTACCGTGGCTAAAGGTGAAGGTATATTTCGAAAAGTAATGCATGTTTATAGAAAAATTGACTTGCTTATTTTGGATGAATGGCTGCTGACTTCGCTTTCTGCAACTGAAAGCCGTGACCTCCTGGAATTAGTTGAATCTCGTTATTCCAGTTGTTCAACTATTTTTCTAAGTCAATTTGATGTTTCAGGCTGGCATTCAAAAATTTCCGAGGCACCGTTATCTGAAGCAATTCTTGATCGCATTGCTCATAATTCCCATACTGTATTAATTGGTGGTGATGAATCTATGCGTAAACGCAAGGGTATCTCGTAACTGGTTTATAACTAAAACTTTTCTCTGGGGTGGCTCTCATTCCGGAGACATGGATCACTTTATTCCGTGAGCCTGGATCTATTTTAGCCGGGCTCGCGGATCTATTTGTCCGTAGTTTACAAACGGCGCCATATACTTCTGATTTTCATTTTGTAGATAGCTTTTGACAATTCGATAATATTCTTCGGCGAGTATTCAGACAACGATCCCGCTTGCCTAAGCCTTTCGCAAAGTTTGCAATAGGCAATCATAGCAAGAAAATTGACAAAGAGCCACACCTTCATCACATAACGGTTCTGCATATAAGATACATCAGCATCAAGATAGTTTTTATAACTGTCAAACATAACTTCTATTTCATTGCGCTGCTTGTACGATTCATACACCGTTTGCTCAAATGTTTTCTCTGTTGTATCTTTTTTCTTTTTGGGTAATTTGGGTAGATGGGCGGGGTATGAATTGCATGACTACCTGAACGGAGAGTTTTACAATAGATTCAGTGAAAATGAAAAAGCGCGAATAGCGGAAACGAGAGTAATAACTAACAACAACCCGTGGCGGCAGAATATTAACGGTGGTGAAGATACAACGGACAAGATATTTTTACTAAGCATAGAAGAAGTAGTAGAACACCTTGGCGACAGTTCTGATGGCACAAGCTATTCTTTTGGAAAAAATGTATAGCCAAAGATGTGGACGGAAAAGCTTCGTGGTGGTGGCTTCGGCCGCCAGGCCCGAGAGGCATACTATCGTCGGTGTCACCGAGTGCGGCAATATCTACGCCAAAGGCATCCATCTCCTTGCGAATTTTGCTGGTGTTCGCCCCGCTTTGTGGCTGAAGCTGTAATCCATCTAATCTTAATCCCTGGCTGCCATAGAAGCAACTTCTTGCTGCACACCCTTTGTCATATTTTTTGCAAATGAGACGTTGAACACCGCGCAAAAATCACGCCAATTTTTTCGGGACGCGGCATTTTCAAAGTATTTCTAATCAAGTGGTTACATGGGCTAACGTATAGTTTATTTATACTTTTCTTTTTCAAATTCAGTCGCCATTTTATGTATTTCTTCTATAGATTTATCTTTCCACAAATTTTTATGCCATTCTGTGTAGTCAAAGTTATTACTCTTTATACTGGCTATGAACCGTTCGGTTTCAAGAACACCAAAAGTTTTTAGCAATAAATCAATTGCTTCGGCTTTTAATACTGTTTCAGTTCTCACTTTGTTCCTCTTTGCCTCTGTTTCCAATCGGTTTTCTATGTTGCTTTGATCATCAACCGGTGCTGCTGAGCGGCGATGGTACATCTTGCAATGAGTATTGCCCCATCACTTCATCAAGGTCTTTAACAATTTTTGTGTCTATATAACCTTTGTCCGCCATATTATACAGAATTGGCATTGTATCAGTATGAGAACGAGCGCCATGATATGGCCGAGGCTCACTCACGGCCTGATAGATATCAAGACAAGTTATAAGCCGCGCATTAAAGTCTATTTCATTTCCTTTTTTTCCAAAAGAATAGCCTGTTCCATCGAGCTTTTCGTGGTGGTCTGCTGCCCAGTTTTTTACTTGGTCCAAACCAGGAATATCGCACAACCAATCGTGGGTATTTCGCACATGATCCTTAATAATTTGAAATTCATCTTTATCAAGTTTGCCCGGCTTTTCCAATATTTCAATAGGCGTAGCAATCTTTCCAATGTCGTGCAGCGATGCTGCTAAGTAAACCGCAGCCTGCTCTTCCTGACTATAACCATAATGCCCTGTCATTACCCAGGAGCGGTTAGCAATCTGGCTTGTGTGTTTTCGCGTAAAAGTTGATTTAAAATCAACTATGTGTGAAATAAACCCTGCAATGTCCATTATTGTGTGTTCGCAGAAATCAATTTCCCAAGGCGGCAAAATGCGATCCAATGTTTGATTGATGTTCTCATCGCGCAGACTTTCGAGCATTTCAGTATCCAATATTTCAAGCAAAGTATCTATTGCAGCGCGTGTTGAATGTTGACCTGCTTGCGCAGCTATTTTATCACGCACAGTTGAAAGCTCATTACTCCTGATATGCTGCAGGCGAAACAATACATCAACCGAATCTGCTGCTGCAAGAAGCGCTGCTTCAAAAGGAAACTCGCCTGCGCGTTTGCGAAATGGACCCTCGCCATTTTCTCGTTCATGGTGATACAGAATAAATCCGCTTGCATCTGCCTTAAAAGGAAGCCACGATACATTACTTTGCCCTTTTTCACAGTGCAGAATCATGTTCCGGCCATTGGAAGCAATTTCTTTTTCAGAAAGATGGTATTCAGTCAATGCATTATCATGAAATAATGCACAGGTTGCTAAAGCAGAAAGAGTATCGTCATCATACCCCAGGCGTTTTCCCATAACCGCGCACAATGCAGCTACCCGCATACTGTGGCGTTCGCTTACGCCTATTTGTTCTTCCTCAATAATATCCAGTGCGCGGGAAAATACGCGGCTTAGTTTATCCATTGCGACTTTCATTATTTACTCTCCTTCTAATTTTCATTATTATGCTTTTTTTACAGCCGCACTAACGCCGCCTAACGGTCTTTATCAATACTAACTCCATATAAGCTAATATTTACTTCTACTACAATGGCGGGGCTTGTTATGTCCCCTTTTTCTTCCCCGAAACAAATTTGCAGGACTTCACTTCCCGCGTGGTTAGCCTTACGCCGCCTGTTTTTACACCCTTTATAAGATATTTCTCAATATTAAAGCTTTCTTCCAAAATCTTGACTCTCGGAGCAGGCGCGTAGGTAAGAGTTATTTTGCCTGCCTCCTTGGTTGTAAGATAAACCATTTTTGCGTTATCCGGAATAAGGCTATAGGATTTGTCTATAATAAATTTTTCGATTTTACATCTCTTAATATATAAAGCTTCATTATCATCAGTTTTATAAAGAATTGTAAAAACCACATCTGCCATTTCATCTTTTTCCGCCATTGCGCAATAGAGCATACCCTTGTCTACAAAAACCCTGTCCGGAACATTCATAACAAGATAGGAGCCGTTTTTCTTTATAACAAGCACGCGGTCATATACAGAAACATCAAAATATGCTTCGCCCGAAGCAACTTCGTAGCCAAGATATCCTGTATTGTTATCATAACGCAGCTTTAGAGTCCTTATCGCAGCTTCCCGCGCATCAACTTTTTCAAAAGATTTTACAGTAGTATTTCTTTTAAAAGAATTTTTATATTTTTCTTTTATATTGGAAATAAAGCCAAGCGCATATTCCTTAATATGGGTAAGATGATATTTTATCTCTTTTAACCTGTCGTTAATCTCGTTTATTTCCTGCTTAACTTTGTTCATATCGTAAAGAGATATTCTGCGGATTGGTATTTTTAAGAGTCTGTCAACATCTTCTTCTGTTATCTCTTTTTTAATAAGATTAAGATAAGGTTCAAAACCAGTTATAACTGCTTTTATAACCCCCTCCTGAGTTTTCATCTCTTCTATTTTTTTGTAAATCCGTTTTTCTATAAAAATCTGTTCGAGTGTTTTGGCATGAAGCCTGGCTCTAAGATTTTTTTCTTCCAGCTTAAGTTCCTGCGTTAGTACATCAATAAGCTGAAGAGCATAATATTTTATTACTTCGCTTACTGTCATTTGAACAGGTTTTCTATCTTTTATAACAAGCAGGTTTACAGATATGGAAGTTTCGCAATCTGTAAAAGCATAAAGAGCATCAATAACTTCTTTTGCTAACACCCCTCGCGGAAGTTTAATCTCGATCTCTACTTTATCTGTAGTAAAATCATTTATTGATGCAACTTTGATTTTATTCTTTCTTACTGCTGCTTCGATAGAAGTAATAATGCTTTCGCTGGTGTGCCCAAAGGGGAGCTCTGTTATTAAAATTCTTTTTGGATCGCTTGTATCAAGCTTTGCACGAACAAGAACCTTGCCGTTACCATCATCGTAACCCGATACATCAACTATTCCGCCTGTGGGAAAATCAGGATAAAGAGTTGTTGCTTTGCCTTTTATGGCAGCAGAAACAGCATCAAGCACTTCGCTAAAATTGTGCGGCAGGATTTTCGTAGACATTCCTACTGCAATTCCCTCTGCGCCCATAAGCAGCAAAACAGGAATCTTTGCTTTGTACGCTACAGGCTCCTTGTTTCTTCCATCGTACGAAGGCTCATACTCCGTAATATCGGGATTTATAAGCACCTCTTTGGCAAGCGGAAGAAGCCTGCACTCAATATATCGCGCAGCAGAAGCGTCGTCGCCTGTATATATATTCCCGAAATTTCCCTGCTTGTCTATAAATAGGTCTTTGTTTGCAAGCACCACAAGCGCGGAGTTAATAGACTGATCCCCATGCGGATGATATTTCATGCAGTGTCCGACAACGTTAGCAACCTTGTGAAATTTCCCGTCGTCCATCTCCGCAAGAGAGTGGAGAATTCTTCGCTGCACCGGCTTTAGCCCATCTGCGATATCCGGTATTGCTCTATCTTTTATAACATAGGACGCATATTCCAAAAAATTAAAGTCAAACAGATTTTTTATAAATGCCATTATACGAGATTCTCCATTATATAGTATTTGCGCTCTGGAGTATTTTTACCCATATAGAATTCCAGAATTTCCGGCACACTTTTCAATGACTTAACATTTACCTTAACAAGACGCATATCATTGCCTATAAACTGCCCAAATTCTTTGGGCGAAATTTCGCCAAGCCCCTTAAATCTCGTTATTTCCGCAGCAGCCCCCAGGCGATTGACTGCTTCGTCGCGCTCTGCAGCATTATAGCAGTAATTGGTTTCTTTCTTGTTCCTTACCCTAAAAAGCGGTGTTTCAAGAATAAAGATGCGCTCCGATACAACAAGTTCTTCAAAGTAGTTAAGAAAAAACGTAAGCAGAAGATTTCTTATGTGAAACCCGTCGTTATCCGCATCTGTTGCAAGAACAATTCTGGCATAGCGCAAGCCGTCAATTTCGTTTTCTATTCCAAGAGCCATCATCATATTGTAAAGCTCTTCGTTTTTATATATTTCTGTTTTCTTTCTGCCAAACATATTCTGCGGCTTTCCGCGCAGCGAAAAAATAGCCTGCGTATAAACATCCCTTGACGCAACCATTGATCCGGAAGCAGACTGACCTTCGGTTATAAAAATTGTAGAAAACTCGCCGTGCTTGGAATCCTCAAGATGATACTTGCAATCCTTGAGGTTCGGAATCTTAAGCGCTATTTTTTTCGCAGCTTCTTTCGCCTCTTTTCTTACGATATTAAGCTCTTTCCGCAATTTTTCGTTAAAAACAATTCGCTCTTCAAGATTTTTTGCAGCTTCCCTGTTCTTGTGCAGAAAATCAACAACGCCAGATTTTACCTCGTTAATAATCCAGCTTCTTATCTCCGTATTCCCAAGTTTATTTTTTGTCTGGCTTTCAAAGATTGGATCCTTCAGCTTTATTGCGATTGCGCCGGCAATACCCTCGCGCACATCCTGTCCCGAATAATTTTTTCTGTAAAACTCATTAACACCTTTTAACAAACCTTCCCTAAAAGCGCTCAGATGCGTTCCGCCGTCGCTCGTAAACTGCCCGTTAACAAAAGAGAAAAAAGCCTCGCCATAAGCTTTTGTATGGGTAAATGCGAACTCTATTTTATCGCCAGTGTGATACGCAATATCGTAATAAATATCATCCCCAACCTCTGCGCTTAAAAGATCATAAAGCCCTTTGCTTGAAAAGAATTTTTCCTTGCCAAGAAACAGAGTCAGCCCCTTGTTAAGATACGCATAATTCCAGAGCCGCTGTTCGATATATTCCTGATTATACGCATACTCATTGAAAATATCAGGGTCCGGAATAAATTCAACATACGTGCCGTTTTTCTCGCCCTTCTTCGCCCCGGTCTTCTGGCTCTTTAATACGCCTCTCTCAAAAACAGCTTCCATATATTTTTCATCTCTCACTGCAACCACCCTAAAGTAGGAAGAGAGCGCATTCACAGCTTTTGTTCCGACCCCGTTCAAGCCAACGCTAAACTGAAAAACCTCGTCATTATATTTCGCGCCTGTATTGATAATCGAAACACATTCAATAACTTTTCCAAGCGGAATCCCCCGCCCAAAATCCCTAACTTTTACAGTTTTACCCGCGATTTCAACAAGTATTTTGCTGCCATGCCCCATTATGAATTCGTCGATACTGTTATCGATAACTTCTTTTAGCAGCACATAAATTCCATCGTCCGGATTCTCGCCGTCGCCAAGCCTGCCGATATACATTCCGCTTCGCAGCCGTATATGCTCCAGCGAGCTTAGGGTTTTTATCTTGCTTTCATCATATTCTTGATTTTTCTTTGCCATATCTTCTTCTGTTCCAGGTAATTTTCCGCATCTAAACGATGCACAGCCCCGGCAAACGCCGGGAAAATTGATTTTGTACTATTAAATATATCGATACTGTAGATTTATACTATACTGATTTTTTAAATTAATCAAAAGCCCGGCCGCAAAAGGGGCAAAATTTGTATCCGCTCTCGAAATTTTCGCTTTCGATTATTTTCCCGCAATTTTTACAGGAAACGCCCTGTCCCGCAGATGACCACACTCCCCTGTTTTGATGATATTCATACTGATACGAACCAGCGCCTTCCTGCCTGGAATCATAATCTAAAGCAGCCCAGCAATTTTCGCACTTGTCGAAATGCCTTTCGCCCCAATACCATACTGGCAAAAAAAAGATATGAAAATACTTTTTGTTAACATAAGAAAAGAGCGCATTAGTGCAGCCGCATACAGGGCACCTGCTTTTTCCAGACACTCCAGTTTTGTAATCTTTTGACCCTACACCAAAAATTCCAACAAAAAACATACTATATATAATATTCGTTTAAAAAGAAAGAGTATATACCCTTTCTTTCCTCATTCGCTCGGTACACAAGGGCAAGCCCCTTTGTCCACCTCATCGTTCGATCATGTGCAAGCTCCGCTTGCCCGCGACCATCGCTTCATTCGGAAATAATTTCTTTTTTTGTGCATCTGGTTACCGAAGCTTGCCCGGATCAACCTTTGTCCTAAGCTTCACGTTTGCCACAGAGCAAGCCAGTTTTAAAGAATCAGTTATATCGCTTTTTGCTTTTATTTCTACCAGCCCTTTTACAGGCGAAATAACAATACTTTTTATTTCAGGGACTGTTTCAAGCGCTTTTTTGAGTATTATTGCATTATCTTTATTTAAAGAATCAATAAGATAGATATATGTATTAACAAACACAGTGTAAATATTGCATAATATATCTTGATTGTCAAACAAAAAAGGGGGCATTATGAAATGTACCAATGAGTCTGCTAATTTAAAAATCTGTAATTGCAGCTATTCCGGCTGCAGCAGAAAAGGAATCTGCTGCGAGTGTCTTCATTATCACAGGGCAAGAAAAGAGCTTCCGGCCTGCTATTTTCCTCCGGATATAGAAAAAACATATAATAGGTCGATAAAAAATTATAAGCCGTGATAGAAAAAAAAGAACTTTTCAATATAGCAGACTTTATATTAAACAAGGCTGATGAAAAAGACCTCGGAGTAATAGAAGAAGTGCTTAAGCGCAGGCTTGAGCAAAAAAGTAAAAGCCCCGGAGGAGTCGACATCAACTACCTTGCACGTACAGCCGGAGACTCGATTTCAAAGCAGCTTTCCTACTCAAGAGAACAAGTAAGAGAGACCGTAACCGGATTTGTAAAAGGTATTATTAAGCAACACGCGCCCGAAATAGGCGATAACGAGCTTAAAGTGCTTCTTGATGAATGGGTGCCGGATCCCGAAGCTGCAAAGAAAAAACACGCAGAAAAAGAAAAAAAGCTTCCAAATGATGTTATAATTAAAATGATAGACCAGTTTTTGCGTTTCAGTAACGACCAAATGTCTTTGGATGAACAAAAAGCACTTAGAGATTCCATGCCTCAGTGGCAGGAAGACTACTGGAAAGCATTTCCTCTAAGAATACGCGGTCTTCTTACGCTTTATTTAAAAGGAAAAATTGACAGCGAAGCTTGCTGGCGCGAAATAAAGAAGGAGTTGTTTGATGAACAAGAAAGCGCAAATCAGCAAAAAAATAATTTATAATCTTGTTGGCTCCATAATCGATGAAATTATACAAATAAGAAGAAAAATTCATTCGAACCCCGAAATTATGTTTAAAGAACATGAAACAGCTTCTCTAATAAGAAACTATCTTGGAAAACTGAATTTGCAAATACTAAAGCCATATATAGAAACAGATACTGTAGGCATTATCGCAGGCGCAGGCAAAGACCCTGGTGCGAACACAGGTGCAAATGCAGCCACGGGCAAAACCATTCTTCTTCGCGCAGATATAGACGCCCTTAGGATTGAGGAAAAAACTTCTCTGGAGTGGACATCGCGCAATAAGGGGTATGCGCATTTATGCGGGCACGACGGGCACACCGCAATCTTGCTTGGCGCAGTTAATGTCCTTTCGCAGCTTACTGAATATTTTTGCGGTAATGTAAAATTTGTTTTTCAGCCTGCAGAAGAAGGCGGCGGCGGCGGAAAAATACTTGTTGAAAAAGGAATCCTCGATGACCTTCCCCGTGTTGATGAAGTCTATGGGCTGCACGCTTGGCCCGGAGTAAAAAAGGGCTGCTTTGAAAGCTGTAAAGGCACCTTGATGTCTGCTGTAGATGACTTTTCAATAGAAATAAAAGGCAAGAGCGGTCATGCTGCAATGCCTAACCTGGCAGTAGATCCGATTGTTACAGCAGCTTATGTAATAACAGCCTTGCAGACAATAGTATCCAGAAATTCCGATCCCATAGAATCGGTTGTTGTTTCAATAACTTCGCTGCAAGGCGGAACCCTTACCAACGTAATTCCCGATTCTGTTATAATGAAGGGAACTCTAAGATATTTCAAAAAAGAAAAGCAGGAATTTTTTAGAAACAGAATCGAAGAAGTCGTTAAAGGCATTTGCAATGCAAATAATGCAGATTATCTTTTCAATTTTGAACCGCTTTATATTCCGCTTGTCAATAATCCGGATAGCGTAGATTTTCTTGGTAAAGTAATAAAAAATCTATTTGGAGATGGTTTTTGGTCAAATTCTGCTGTGCCTACAACCGGAGCAGAAGATTTTGCTTTTTTTCTTGATAAAAGACCAGGCGCTTTTTATAGAGTTGGGCTTGGGCTTGACCATCCTTCGCTGCACAACAGTCTTTTTGATTTTGACGATACTATTTTAGAAAACGCAATTCTTTCGATGTGCGGCATAGCGCTTAATGCCCTTGGCTGTGATATTTCCGAGTGAAGCGAGTATCGCGGGCAAACTGCCTGGCGCTTTTTCGCGACATCCGTGTCGCTGCGTCAGATCCACTGCTAGGCAGTGACGTCCATGTTGCAGAGTTTGCACATAATCGCCATATTTATACAAAAAAAATCTGGACTTCCCCCGATAATGTGGACAATAAGTTAAGCCCATGCTAAACCGGAGTCATGAGAAGAAGAAAGTACACGTGGGAAGTTCGGAAAAAGATCGAAATTACTCCAGCAATCCAACATGCTAAAATAATTTAAATGCTACTTCTCCTTTATGTATTTCTAAATATTTTACTTCGCTTAAAGAACTTCACAACAGGCACACGTTTAAACTCAACAAATCCAAAGTCTTCATAACTCTTAATAGCTGAAACATTGATACGAACAAACTCATTGTATTTTGAACTGTTTTCAACTATTGCTTTCATCAACTCTTTTGCAACACCTTTTCCTCTTGCCTGCTGCAAAACACCAAGCACATCTATAATACCCCGTAGTTAATGGGTAAGAATGCGGACGCATAAGCTCAGACCTAATTATTTTAAAAACAATTGCCCCTCGAATAAACCCAAGATATTTTTTGCAATCTTTCTTCGTTGCTGCAAGAGCTCTTTGAGTACAATCAGCACATGCAATAACACCAATTATTTCGTTACTTTGTTCTGCAATGTAAAAGCGGTCTGTAGCTATACCATTTTCAAATATTTTGGCAATGTGCTCCATATCTTTAGTAAAAAATGAATCAGCTTACCAATGAGACCATTGCTAATTGCTCATTTCTCATTGCTATTTCCCTCCATTCTTAAAAAAATTAACAATAACCGACACCACAAATGCCGCTGTTGCAATAATTGCACTAAAGAACAAAGCTTTTTCTTTGCCGAGCGGAACTGACCTACGCACTCGTACTTAACTTTGCGTACCTTTTATTTGAGTTGCCTGATGAGTAGTTCGTTAACCACCTTCGGATCAGCTTTTCCTCCGAGTTTTCTCATTATCGCGCCCACGAAAAAGTCAAACACCTTTTGGTTCCCTTTTTTGTATTCGTCAACGGACTTTTGATTATCGGCCAATATTATCCGTATTGCTTCGTTGATAACACCCGTATCGGCAATCATTCCAAGATTGTTTTTAGCGACGTATACTGCGGGGTCGATCCCTTCCTCAAGTACCATGCCGAGCAGCTTTTTACCTATGGTGCGGTTTATGGTCTTGTTGTCGACAAGTTCCATCAGCTTTGCGAATTTTACACAGTCGATTTGTATATCGTCCTCACCTTTGTTGCTGCCCTTCGCGATGCCGAGCAATTCGGTTATGATCCAGTTAGCAGCTTCCTTCGGTTTATTAAAATGCTTTGTTACATCATCGAAAATATCCGACAGAGTTTTGCTTCCGGTGATTATCCCGCTGTCAAATTCTGGCAGCCCAAGCTCTCCTGTCAGGCGGACATATTTTTCAACCGCCGGCTCTGGCAGGTTCACACGAATTTTGTCTATCCATTCATCACTGATATAAATCGGCATCAGTTCGGGGTTCGGGAAATAACGGTAATCGGCGGCAGTCTCTTTTTCGCGCATGGAAAAGGTTTTGCCGATGCTATCATTCCAGCCGCGCGTTTCCTGGATCAACACTTCATCGCCGATCTCCAGCGCATCAATATGGCGCTTCGACTCGTAGGCAATTGCAGCAGATATGGCTTTCAATGAATTCATGTTCTTTATCTCGGTGCGCGTCCCGAGCTTGTCCGAACCGGCCTCCCGCACAGAAATATTGACATCGCAGCGCATGGAACCCTCCTGCATTTTGCAGTCGGAAACTCCAGCAAAGGTAAGCAGTGAGCGGAGCTTTTCCAGATACGCCACAACTTCTTCAGCCGTACGAAAGTCAGGCATACTCACAATTTCCACCAACGGTACCGAAGTACGGTTGAAATCCACAAGACTTGTGTCATACCCTTCGTGGATCAGCTTGCCGGCATCCTCCTCAATGTGTATCTGCTTTAGATTTATTTTCTTTTTCCCGGCTGTGGTTTCTACCTCAACCCAGCCGTTTTTGCATATTGGCGCGAACCATTGTGTAATTTGATAACCGGTAGGCAGGTCAGGATAAAAATAGCTCTTTTTATCAAAAGTGATTGTCCGCGTAATCTCGCTATTTGTTACAATGGCAGCAGCGATCCCCAGCTCCACGGCTTTTTTATTAGTAACAGCAGGCATACCGGGCATACCAGCGCACGCCGGGCATACGTTTTCATTTTCATCCGCCCCGAATTTAGCTGAGCAACCGCAAAACAACTTCGATTCGGTGGCAAGTTCAACATGAACCTCCAGACCCATTACGGTTTCATATCTCATTTTTTACTCCTTCCCACGCGGTAAGCAACGCGTTTTCGTTTTTAGCGTCCGCCACAAGCTGGATACCGCATCCCTTGAAAGAAAAGGAAAGCGAAGGCAGTCCAGCCAGCGGGGCGAGGGCGAACAAGGAAAGGTTTTCATAAGAATCATCGCTTATCTTTGTTGGGAGAACAATGATATCGTATTCGCCGAACCGCAGCGATTCTTTGATAAGGCGGCGTATCTTCATCGCCTTTTCGTAATAAGGGATATAATTTTCCTGTGACAGTACCATGAAGCCCATTATTGCCGCGAGCTTTGCTTCGACGCCAAGCGCCTCGGTCCTCGTCCTAGTATAAAGCTCGTTCAAATTCTTGTAGTTCGAAGCACGGTACCCGAATTTGATACCGTCATACCGCGTGAGATTGCTGCTTGCCTCGGCGCAAGTGAGGATATACAGAACCTGCTTATATACGTCGAAGTATTTTAGCTCCATATCGGTTGATGTAAATCCAGCGGCAAAACGGCGGATGCTCTCCTTCGTTCCTTCGTCCGCTTGGTTTAATACTGCAGCGGGTACGCCTATCCTAAGCTCTTTTCCGGTTTTTGAATAAACATAGCTTTTTTCCGGATACATGGTCCCGTCCTTCGGATCGTTCCCTGCAATGACCGAAAGGAGCCCAAAGCAGTCATCCGGGTTTTTACAGGCAACGCCGATCTGATCCATAGAGCAGGCCATCGGGACCAGTCCGTATCTCGACACAGTTCCGTATGTGGGATGTAAATAACAAATTCCTTCCTCAGCAGCACGGCGGCGGTATACGCCGAACACGTCATTGCATAGAGCGTATGAAACAACGCCGGCAGAGACAGCCTTCACTGCATCGTATATATCGTTGGTCCCTGCTGATATGAGAGAGGGGAGACCGAATTCATTCATTCCGATTCTTCCGGCGATATTGTATTTGCTGTCAAGCAACCGCGTTACAACCGTGGCGTCAAAAGGAGCTATAAAGCCTTCCAAAATTTTCGAGCCCGCTTTGGCCGGCAAGCCCTTCCGCATAACGCTGTCTTCCAGAGCGACTTCAGCACCAACGCCAAGTTCGGCAGCATGAAAATCAACAATATAACAATCCATAATTTTCATTCCTTTCATTCCAGTGTTTTCGGAACTCTAAAAAACCCGCCGGTGCTGTCCGGCGCGGGCGCAAGCAGTTCTTCTCGCGGTATCGTCTTTACGCATACATCCTCGCGCAGAACATTTTGGATATCAAGCACAGTGATGAGAGGTTCCGCACCGGATGTATCAATACCTTCGAGCAGCTTAAAGCTTTCGGTGAGTTTATCCGCACAGGCGGACACCCGGACGTATTCGTCTTCCGCAAGCTCCAGTTTGTTCAGCATTTCATACCGTTTGACATTCTGCATTTTTTCACCTCAGCGCAATCCGGTTTTTTTCAGGAACCCGTCGATGACGCTGCTCAAATCAGGCGAACCAATCTCCTGCAAGTCATAAGCAACTCTCGTATTGGGTTTGTTCATTTTTATGATCCTGCCAAGGTCGATGGGCGTCGCAACGACAACTGAATCGCACGGCGTATTTTCGATCGTGGCGGCAAGGTCTTTTATCTGCTGGTCACCGTATCCCATGGCAGGCAAGACTGTTCCGATATCCGGATAAATCTTAAAGGTCTCAGCCAGCCTGCCGACGGCATAGGCGCGCGGATCTACTATCTCGGCTGCGCCGAACCGCTTTGCCGCGACTATACCTGCGCCGATCTTCATGTCGCCGTGTGTCAGCGTCGGACCGTCCTCAATGACCAATACCTTTTTCCCCTTGATGACTTCGGGGGAGGTTACACTTATAGTGGAAGCCGCGTCTATCACAACTGCTTTCGGGTTGATGCGCTCAATATTCTCCCTGACAGTCTGTATATTCGCAAAGTCGGCGCTGTCGATTTTGTTGATTACAACGGCATCGGCGAGCCTTAGCGTTACTTCGCCGGGATAATAAGAGATTTCGTGCCCAGGCCTGTGCGGATCGACCACAGTCACCATCAGATCCGGTTTGTAGAACGGGAAGTCGTTGTTCCCGCCGTCCCAGAGGATTACGTCGCAGCCTGCCGGATCATTCTCGATTGTCCTGAGTATCGCCTCGTAATCAACTCCGGCGTAGATCACATTGCCGCTTGAAATGTGGGGCTCATATTCCTCCATTTCCTCAATCGTGCAGTTGTGCTTCTTCAAGTCGTCCAACGACGCGAACCGCTGCACCTTCTGCGCGTTGAGATCACCGTACGGCATCGGGTGGCGTACCGCGATGACCTTCAGGTCTTTGGCATTAAGCAATTCGACGATTTTACGCGACGTCTGGCTCTTGCCGCAGCCGGTTCTGACAGCACCAACCGCGACGACAGGCTTTGTGCTTTTTAGCATGGTGTTTTTGTGACCCAGCATTGTAAAAGCCGCACCAGCCGCGTTCACCCTCGCGCCTATACCCATGACAAAATTATACGGTACGTCGCTGTACGCAAAAACACAAGCGTCAACATCATATTTTACGATCAGTTCTTCAAGTTCGTCTTGCGCGTATATCGGAATGCCGTTGGGGTAGCTGTCCCCGGCGAGTTCTTTGGGGTATTTCCGCCCGGCAATGTCGGGAATCTGCGCGGCTGTAAAAGCAACTACCTTGTACTCGGGATTGCCTCTGTAGAATGTGTTAAAGTTGTGAAAATCCCTGCCTGCTGCTCCGATGATGATAATTTTTTTCATAAGTGTATTCCTCTTTTCATTTTTTAGTTTTGCATTACTTAAAATATCTTATCCCGCCTTCAAAAAGGGGCAGATACTTATTGCCTAAAACATTTTTTGCCGCATATTCGCCATACCGCTCCGCATGAGCCATCTTACCGAGTATGCGCCCGTCGGGGCTGCATATGCCCTCGATAGCCAAAACAGAGCCGTTAGGATTAACTGCAATATCCATTGACGGAAAACCGTTAGATCTTACATATTGGAATGCGATTTGCCCGTTTATCTCCATTTCGCACAACATTTCCTCTGAGGCCACCAAACGCCCCTCGCCGTGTGAAACCGGCAGAACATACAGTTCGCCAGTTTTGCATTCGGAAAGCCAGGGGGAAAGCGTCGAGGTTACGCGAGTTGTAACATAACGCGACTGGTGCCGTCCGATACTGTTACAAACAATGGTGGGACTGTCCGCTTTCATCGGGCGGAACTGTCCATAAGGAAGAAGCCCCAGCTTGACGAGTGCCTGGAAACCGCTGCCGATACCCAGAACAAGCCCGTCTCGGTTTTCCAGCAGATCGCGCACTGCGTCGACAAGCCTTTCGTTTTGGAAGAATGAGACGATATACCGGCCCGAACCGTCCGGCTGGTCGTCGCCCGAATACCCGCCTGGAAAGACAATGATCTGCGCGCCGCGTATCGCTTTTTCCAGTTCTTCAGCCGAATACCGGAGCATGTCCGGCATCAGGTTGCGGATCAAAATGCGTTCGGCTGCTCCGCCTGCGCGCTGAATAGCCGCCGCTGCGTCCCAATCGCCGTTAGTTCCGGGGAAGACTGGCAGAACCGCCTGGGGGCGGGCAAAAGCCGATCCGGAACGCGGGGCAGCGCGTTTTGTATAGGCGGCGACCAAAGGCGCCGCACCGGATTGCAGGAATTTTGTCGGGAATACTCCCTCAAGAGAGTTCTCCCATGCGGTACGAAGAGCGCTGATGGGAATAACGGACTTACCAAAGACAAGCTCCTGTGCCGATTGGGTGTAGCCGAGCAAACGAAAACCGTCAAGCGGCTGTGTTGCTTCAAACAGGATCGAACCGCAGGGGGTGTTAAACAACCCTTCATCGTCTTCGCCGGAAAAACCAATCATGTTGCCAAGCGACATCTTCATGATACCGCCGTAAACCCCGCCCTTTTCGCACGCCCAGCCAGAGACAACTTTTCCGTTGCGCACAAGCTCACTGTATAACTTCCATTTCTCAAGCAATGCCGGATAATCGGGCGTGCCATCCGGCATTCGCGGCGCCTCAAGCAGATAAACAGGATGTCTGGCTTTTTTGAATTCCGGGCTGATTAGTTTAGAGGCTTCTCCAAGAGCGACCGCGAATGAAATCAAGGTTGGCGGCACGTCGAGTTTCTCAAAACTGCCGGACATCGAATCCTTGCCGCCAATTGCCGCGATCCCCAAACCGAGTTCAGCCGAGAACGCGCCCAATAAAGCCGAGAAGGGCAGACCCCAGCGAGCCGGGTCATTTTTTATGCTCGGAAAAAACTCTTGCAGCGACAGATGAACTGTGCTAATGTCCGCACCGGCCGCCGCGAGCTTGGCTACCGATGTTACGACTGCGCTTACCGCACCCATGAACGGGTCGGCGGAAGAAGCGAATGGGTCAAAGCCATACGCCATGAGCGAAGCAGTGCGCGCGCCGGGCGCAGGGATCAAAGCCGCCATAACCTGCGTTTCAGTCGAAGCTGTTTCGCCGCCGTATTGCATGAATACAGTGCCAGCACCGGCTGTGCTGTCAAAAAGCTTGACCATTCCCTTCTGGGAACAAAAATTAAGATCACCTGCCAACGTTAGCAGTTTTTCCGGAAGAGCAGTTCCCTTTGGAATATCAGTATATGGAGCAGGCGTTGGCGGTACTGATATCGAGGCGTGGCGTACAGCGCCATTAGTATCAAGAAAGTCCCTTGCTATATCCACAATCTTATCTCCGCGCCAATACATAACCAGCCGCCTGTTATCGGTTACGCGGGCGATTGCGGTTGCTTCAAGCCCTTCCGCTTCTGTAAGAGCAAGCATCTTCTGCTCATCGACAGATGCGATTACAACGGCCATGCGTTCCTGCGATTCCGCGATTGCCAGTTCAGTGCCGTCCATACCTTCGTATTTGACAGGGATTTTATCCAAGTCAATAAAAAGACCGTCAGCCAATTCGCCGATTGCCACCGACACACCGCCCGCGCCGAAATCGTTGCATCGCTTGATTAACTTTGTAACATTTGGGTTACGGAAAAGCCGCACGATCTTGCGTTCCTCGGCGGCATCGCCTTTCTGTACTTCGGCGGCGCAGACAGAAGCTGCATTTATGTCCTGCACTCTTGACGACCCGGTTGCTCCGCCTATGCCGTCCCGTCCGGTGCGCCCGCCGATTAACAGAACGATGTCGCCCGGCGCAGGCGTCTCTCGCCGGACCCAATCCTGCGGAGCCGCGGCAACCAGCGCGCCCGCCTCCATGCGTTTGGCTACATAACCTTCGTGATATATTTCCTTGGCGAAACCTGCGGCCATCCCGATCTGGTTTGCGTAAGAACTGTGTCCGGCGGCGGCTGTTGTTGTCAGCTTGCGTTGGGGCAATTTGCCGGGCAGGGTTTCACAGAACGACCGCCTTGGGTCGCCCGCGCCTGTTATGCGCATAGCCTGATAAACATACGACCGCCCCGACAGCGGATCGCGGATTCCCCCGCCAAGGCAGGTGGCTGCGCCGCCGAAGGGTTCGATTTCGGTGGGGTGGTTGTGCGTCTCGTTTTTGAAGAATAAAAGCCAATCCTCAAGATTACCGCCGATGTCAGCCTTGATGCGCACTGTGCAGGCATTGCTTTCTGCCGAATCATCGAACATAGGGAGCTTTCCCTGCGCACGCAAATGCTTCATCGACGCGGTTGCGATATTCATAAGGGTAACCGGCTTGTCCCCTTTGACGGACAGGAACAGGTCATAAGCCTTTTGCACGCGCTCGTCCTGAATGTCCGCTGTTTCGATAATCGTGTGGAAGGTCGTATGACGGCAGTGATCAGACCAATAAGTATCGACAACGCGCAGTTCGGTTACGGTAGGTTGGCGATTCTCGCTCTTGAAATAGTTTTGAAAACACAACAGGTCGGGAATATCCATTGCAAGCCCAAAACTAGACCTAAGCTCCGCAAGCCCTGCTTCGCTCAAATCCGTAAAACCGTCCAGGCGCGGTATAACATCCGGCGGAATAAAACTGCGCTCCAGCGTAGCAGGCTTATCCTGCTGCGCCTCGCGGCATTCGACCGGATTGATCAGATAATTTTTAATTTTTATAAAGTCAACATCGCTAACGCCTTTAAATGCCAGCACTCGCGCCGACCGGACGAGCGGCCTCTCGCCGCCCAGCAGCATTTGTATACATTGTTCGCACGCGCTCGCACGCTGGTCAAACTGACCGGGCAGCGGCTCTATAAACAATAGCCGAGTGTTTGCCGGGAGCGCGGGCAGGGTTTCTTCAAAACAGATGTCGCTCATCGGTTCGCTCAATACGGTGTTCATAACCGCCGGCCAGTTATCAGCTGAAAGGTTTTGCACATCGTACCGGTGAAACAACCTAACTCCTGCGCATTTTACACCTAAAAATCCGGTCAGCTCGGTATGTATTAACCGCGCTTCCGTGTCAAAACCGTTTTTTTTCTCCATATAACATCTAAAAATTTTTACATCCATATTGGTAAACCTCCTCTAAGCCCACTCTAAGTAATTTTTTACGTTCTTTATGGTAAATTTCCCAAAATGAAAAACCGAAGCCGCAAGCGCCGCGCTCACATTAGTTTTATTAAACACTTCACGAAAATCCTCAAGTTTGCCACAGCCTCCCGACGCGGTTACCGGAATTTTTACAGCGCCGCAGATAAGATTATACAAGTCAATATCATATCCCCCAGTCATCCCATCGGTATCAATAGAGGTCGGAAGCAGTTCGCCCGCTCCGAGCTGCTCGGCTTCCTTCACCCAATCAATCAAGTCGATGCCAGTGTCGTCTATCCCGGCGTTTATGTAGACGGTATATCTGCCGCTCGCTTGACGTTTTGTGTCTACCGCGAGTATGATCTTTTCGCTGCCGAATTTATAGGCAGCTTCTTTTATTAAACTTTTATCTTTTACGGCAGCCGTATTGATCCCAACCTTGTCAGCTCCCGCGGTCAGTACATCCTCGATGTCGGCTAGGTTCCTGATGCCGCCTCCGACCGCCAAAGGAATATTGATGACCTTTTTTATACGGCTTATTATTTCGAGCGTGGTCTTTCTGCCCTCCAGCGTGGCAGTTATATCAAGCGCAGTTAATTCGTCAGCACCGTCTTCGCAGTATTTCTTCGCGAATTCCAAAGGATCGCCGACTTCTTTGATGCCTACGAAATTGACCCCCTTTACGACCATCCCACTCATAATATCAAGACATGGTATTATTTTTTTCATACAATTTAGACTCCTTATTGTTATTTATATGATGCGACCGGCGTTGCCGAGAGCAGTTCTGCCAATGATTTTAAAATCACCCGCGCGCATTCGATTTGATCAGGGATATTGCCGGACGCGTCCTTTACCCTCCATATATCCGGAGTGATTTCGTCAGCGACATATATGTTCCTTTGCTCGTCAAACCCGACCTCGATTTTAAAATCTATCAAAACCAACCCAAATTTTTTCAACTCAGCACGCAGGATTTCACCCACTTTTATCAGCAGTTCGATTGCCTTTTGGTATTCGCCCTCTTTGAGCAGACCCTTCATGACGCAAAGCCGCTCGCTGATCAGCGGGTCTCCTTGATCGTCGTCTTTGAGCATAACTTCAGCATAAGGCGGGTCGAAGGGGATTCCCGGATCAATCGAGAATCTGCGGCATATGCTGCCCGCCGTGAAATACCGCAGCACGAATTCAAGCTTCGGCACCATGACGGGCTGCACTTTCATTAGGCACTTGTCGATATCGGCGCCTAGGTAGTGTGTGGGTACTCCGTTTTTCTCCATTAGCTCGAAGAAATATTTTGAAATAACCAATCCGTTTCTGCCCTTGCCGGAAACGCTGCCGCCCACGGTGTTGGAGCCGGGGTCAAAAACGCCGTCCTCGCCCGTGGCACTGTCTTTGAATAAGAGGTAGTGCTCGCTGGTGATTTCATCCTTTAACACACTTTTTGTCTTGCCTTCGTAAATGGTATTCATCTGATTTTACCTCCTAAAAACTTTTGATTTTTAACATTGTCTTAAATGATAATATTGCCTTTTGTACTTATTCATTTGCGTAATTGTCAAAGTATCCTTTGATTAATATAACAGGAGTTCCTTTATCCCCGCTTCCGCTTATGAGGTCGCACAAACTCCCGATTAGGTCTGTCAAACGGCGCGGCGTAGTTCCTGCGGTTTCGTCTTTACCCATTAAATTTTTATCCTTGCGGCGTATACGTTCTACCATAGCTTTCCGCGCTTCATTTCCGCGTTTGCCGACGAATTCATTGTCAGCAATATATTTTAACTTGAGTTCGTTTGGTAGACCAATCAAACCATTTGTAAACGCCGGTGATACAACAGGATCAGCAAGCTCCCATATTTTCCCGATTGGATCTTTGAATGCCCCGTCTCCGTAAACAAGAACCTCAACTTCTGTTCCTGTCTTCTCAAGCATCAGCCGTTGGACGCTTGCCACAAATTCTTCGCAAGAGTGCGGGAACAGCTTAACCTTATCTTCGCTGGCTTTATTAGACCCTAAAACACCATAAGTCTCATTATAACCGCTTCCGTTTATACTCTTATTAAGAATATCGTCAAGACCGTACACTGTTTCTGCTCCGCATGAAAGCAGGCGGCGTTTGGTCTGAGTACGCATATGAATATCAGCTGCAATTACGTTTTTGGTATATTTAAGTATCTCACAAGGGTCATTCGCCAAAATGATTTCAGCGTTATTCCCGATTTCACGGTAAAGTTCCAAATAGTCTATAGCCGTAAATTCATGTTTAAGTTCCTTAAAACGCGCGCGGAATTCCTGTTCATTGAAGATGTCCGTATATGGATTTACACCAGTTTCATATATTTGCTCAGTGCTGATAATATGATTGCCCACCTCATCCATCGGATAACTGAGCTGAATGTACAATTTGTCAACTCCGGCAGCTATGCCTTTCAGTAATATTGAAAAACGGTTACGGCTTAAAATAGGAAATACAACGCCTATTGCGCCGGATGGGAATTTGCTCCTAACGTCGGCGGCAATTTGTTCAACAGTAGCATAATTACCCTGTGCTCGCGCCACAACCGCCTCTGTTACGCCAACAATGTCTCCGTCACATATAGGAGCGCCGGATTCTCCGCTGTAATCAATGATGGAATTCACAACAATTTCCGGCAGATTATCCCCTTCATGTATAATGGGTGTGCGAATCCCTGTTGCCTGTGTTCCAAATGTTCTCA
>WQTU01000109.1 GCA_009786125.1 Spirochaetota bacterium | reverse complement strand
TGCGGGCTTGCAAAATGATATCCTACGCCTTTGGTTCTGGTAGTAGCATATTCGATAAAAGGTTCCATCGATCTAAAGAAGTTATCGCAACTGCTAAAAAGTATAACGATTGCTGCAAGGCAGAAAATGATTTTCTTCATGCCAGCCCTGTTTGCAGAAAAATCGAGTAATTTGAAGTTTTCTTTATAAAATGCTTGACAAAGCGAAGTTAGGCTACATAATTTTGTGCTGTGCTGTGCTGTGCTGTGCTGTGCTGTGCTGTGCTGTGGCTGTGCTGTGCATCAGGTTATATTATCAATTTTTACAAAAAAAGTCTACTAATTTTTTCAAAATTTTTCGCACGCACTGCCCTGCGTTCGCTTTACGCATGCTTTGCACGTTTTCTTGCAGAAAACTGCGAAAAAAGAATAATAAAGTAATGTAGCCCCGAACAAGTTCGGGATGCTGCGCAATTTATTCTCTATTGAATAAATCAGCAGTTCCCTAAGTTTTTTTTTGAATTCATGAAAACTGATTTCCATGCAGAAATTCCGCCTGTTCTTGCCCTAATTTTATAAATTTTGTATATTTATAGCAGCGCACGATATACCTTGCGTGCGATGCTACACAGTGTTCATTGAGAACACTGTAAACAAAATGCCTCAAATGGGTGTTTGGGAAGGGTTTTTATGAAAAAGCATATAGTTTTTTTAAACATTTTTCTCTTTTTTGTAATTTTGGTGCCAATTTTTGGTATGGACTTGAAGCCATCAGAATATAAAATCGATAATATATCGCCGCCGGACTGGATTCTTGGCTCATGGGTTCTTGAAGAGAGCGCAGATTTGCCTGCTATAGAGTTCACGGAAAACAACATCATAATAGATTATAGTCTGGAGGATGATATTTTTTTTGGCTATGTGGTTGCGTTTATACAGGAAAGAACGGCAAGTTATTATGATATATATGTGAAATTTGACGATGGGGAGTGGTCGAGGGAAAGGTTTTTTATTCCTGCTAATGGGGTGATGAAATCGCAATTTACTGCGAGTGATGGTTCAAATTTTTCTCTTACGTACCATCGAAACTAACTGGAACCATCAGTACAAATCATCAGAAAAGAGAATGGCAAAAACAGGAAAACTCTTTGGGAGATATTATAGAAGTTTTTTTATATAAATTTTTACATGGGACAATAGAGTAATGTCTCAATCAAATTGACGGCTTAAAGGATATGTAGATAAAATGCGAAGTCTTGGAATTAATGTGGGCTCGTCCAGTATAAAACTGGCTTTACTTGAAGATAATAAACTTATATGGAGTATGGTGCTTCCGCACGACGGCGATTTGCCGGGGGCTTTTAAGGCTGCTCTAAGGGAAGGCAATATAGAAGAAGGGATAATGTCGCTGGTAACAGGAACTGAAGGGCGTTATCTTTTTAACATAAACAGCGCGGTTGAGATGCTCTGCCTGGAAGAGGCGTTGAAGGTTTCGGGTGAGCAGGTTGATGCTGTTGTGAGCATGGGCGGCGAAGACCTGGTTGTTTATACTGTGAACAAATGCGGCAGGATTCAAAATAATTTTTCGGGCAGTAAGTGTGCGTCAGGGACCGGCGAATTTTTTAAACAGCAGCTTGGGCGCATGGATATGAAGCTTGATGTTGTTAATTCGATTTCGCCGGAAGCACGGGCGCTTCCTCTTTCTGCGAGATGCTCTGTTTTTATGAAGTCTGACTGTACTCATAAGCTTAACAAGCGGGAAGCTGCGAAGGATGATATTGTGCTTTCTCTGAGTAATGTTATGGCTGCAAAGGTTAATGATTTCTTAAACCGCGCGCACATTACTTCGGGCAGGGTTCTGGTAACGGGCGGCGTTACTTTAAATAAGCATATTATTGGATTTATAAAACAGTCTGCTCCGAATATCGAGTTTATTGTTCCGGAAACTGCTTCTTTCTACGAGGCGTTTGGGGCTGCTTATCTTGCAGCGAAAAACGGGAGCGCTTTGCCAACAGAAGATGATTTGTTTAAGCAGAATGAAGTGAAATTTGCGCGCTATAAATCTTTGGAAACTCAGCTAGACAGGGTAAAATATTTTAAGCTTACGGAACAAAGGGTTAAAGCAGGGCACGAATATATTCTTGGGGTCGACGGCGGGTCGACGACTACAAAGGCTTGTCTTATAGATATCGAAACCAATGATGTTGTTGCTTCTTTTTATGGTAGAACTCACGGCGACCCTATTAAGGCTTTAAAGCATTGTCTTGGGGAAATAAAAAAGAAGATTATTAAAGATATTGGTTCGATGGATATAAAGATTTCGCTTGCTGCAACAACCGGTTCTTCGAGGGAAATTCTCGGGGTTTTTCTTGAAACTTCGGGGGTGTATAACGAAATAATCGCCCACACTTATGGAACGACTTATTTTACGGATGATGTTGACACGATTTTTGAAATTGGCGGACAGGATGCTAAATATGTTCTGTTGAAAAACAAGGTGCCTATTGATTATGCAATGAATGAGGCTTGCTCTGCGGGAACCGGCTCTTTTCTTGAGGAGTCTGCGCAGGGCGACTTAAACATAAGCGCTGCCTGGGAGATCGGGGAGATTGCACTTCGCGCGGAGAATCCTCTTAAATTTGGGGAGCACTGTTCTGCTTTTATAAATTCCGACATTCGAAAAGCGATTCAGCAGGGCGCGACAAGGGAAGATATAACTGCGGGTATTGTTACTTCTATTGTTTCCAATTATCTTAACAGGGTTGTGGGAAACAGAACTGTTGGGCAAAAAATATTCCTGCAGGGAGGGGTTGCAAAAAACAAGGCTGTTCCTCTTGCTTTTGCAATGCTTTTGAACAAGGATATTATGGTTCCGCCAAGTCCTGAGCTTATGGGTTGCTTTGGCGTTGGCGTTCTTGCAAGTGAAAAACATAAAGATGGGTTTCTTGAAAAAAGCAATTTTGATATAGACAAAATTCTGGAAACAGAAATTATTTACGAAAGCAACTTTATATGCAAAGCTTGCGAAAACTTTTGCCCGATTCAGAATTTAAATGTAAATAACCAAAAGTATATGTTTGGCGGGCGCTGTTCAATGTATACAAACAGCAGAAAAAAAATTCAGGCTGACTCTGGTGTAATTGATTATGTGCAGAAGCGCACAGATCTGCTTTTTCGGGTTTGCACTCCGGCTGAAGAGGAGTTTACGGCAAAAAGAAGTTATACGATTGGTATTCCAAAGGCTTTTTCTGTTCATAATCTGTACCCTTTTTATTCTTGGTTTTTTCATACGCTTGGTATAAAAACTGTGTTATCGGATACGGTTGCGAAAGAAGGCATATCCCGCACAGAAAGCGATTATTGCTTTCCTGCGGAAATTGCGCATGGGGCTGTGCAGGATATAATTAATAAGGGCTGTGATTTTATTTTTGTTCCTCACTTTAGGGATATGCCGAGTTATGAGACTTCTGTTCATGCGAACTTTTGTCCTATTATTCAGAGCCTGCCTTACTATATTAAAAAAGCTTTTCCCGAAGTTGAAGATAAAATCCTGGAGCTTGTTGTAAGTTTTAAATTCGGGAAAAAGAAGGCTCTTAAGCTTTTTTACAAGCTTGGCGAAAGGCTTAATATACCGGATTATGAAATTAAGGAAGCTTTTGAAGCAGCTGTAATTAAGCAGGAAGCTTATTTGCGAAAACTTAAGGAGCTTGGGCTGGAGGCGCTTGAAGAAGCAAGGCAAAGCAAAAAGCCTGTAATTGCTCTTATGGGAAGGCCGTATAATGCTTTTACAAGAGAAGCGAATATGGGGATTCCGAAAAAATTCACGAGCCGCAACTATTCGATTATTCCTTTTGATATACTTCCGTTTGAGAATGAAGAGATTTTTTCGAATATGTACTGGTATTACGGGCAGCAGAACATGAAGACTGCTAACCTGGTGCGTAACGAGAAAAACTTATATATAACTTTTGTTACCAACTTTTCTTGCGCTCCGGATTCTTTTATGCTTCACTATTTGAGGTGGATTCAGGGGACAAAGCCTTTTCTTGTGCTTGAATTGGACTCTCACTCTGCCGATGCGGGGATTGACACAAGGGTCGAGGCTTTTCTTGATATTATTGAAGGGTATAAAACAAAACTTAAAGACGAAGATGAAACACGATATGACAATGGGCTTCGTTTTGTAGGAAACAGCGGTACAGAACGGCTTCATGTATTAAATGTAAAAAGCGGTCAAAAAATACCTATTGATAACAACCCGAAAGTAAAAACTTTGCTTGCAAATATGGGCGATGTGTCGACCAAAATTGTGAGCGCGATTCTGCAATCTAACGGAATGTCTGCCATACCAATGCCTGTTGCAAGCGCAACAACTCTGCACTATGCGCGTAATTATGCTTCGGGAAAAGAGTGTCTCCCTTTTCAGTTGGTACTTGGAAGCGCTCTCCAGTTTCTGGCTTCGCCGGAATACAGAAAAGACGAGATATATCTTTTGTTTGTTCCAATAACGACAGGACCGTGCAGGACAGGTCAATATTTTGTATTTTATGAAAATCTTTTTAAAGATTTAAAGATTGATAATGTTGTTGTATTTACTTTAAGTGCAGATAACTCTTACGGGGGGCTGGGAACTTCTTTTACAAAAAATTTCTGGAAAGCGCTTGTTGTTGGGGACTATCTTAAAGATGTTCAGACCTCATTAAGAACATGTGCAGAAAATCCTGCAGAAGCTCTGGAAATATATTATAGTCTTCAAAATAAAATGCTGGAAGAAATAAGTACAGACATGAAGAAACTCATGCCTTATTTAAAAGTTATGGCAAAGGAAATTGCAAAAATTCCGCTTAAGAAAACTGTTGATAAAGTTCCCAGGGTTCTTATTGTCGGCGAAATATACGTTAGGCGGGATGATTTTGCAGTTGACGAGATTATCAAACATCTGTCGAGCAAGGGAATAATCGGAAAAGTATCCGGCATTGCAGAATGGATTCATTATACTGATTTTGTAAAAAACTATGATATGAAAAAACGCTTTAGGCTTGTGCCGCGCTGGAAAAGGCTTTTTAGCAAAGAATTCAGAACGCTTATTGTTTTTAAATTAGAAGAAATGTGGAAATACAGTGTTGAGAAAAAAGCAAAGAAAGCTCTCAAAAGGACAAAACTTGTGCCTCCGCATCCGGATGATATGAACAAAATAATGAAAAAAACAACGGATCACTTCTTGAATCTGGAGCTGAATTCGGAAATTGCTGTCTCTTCCGGTTCTGCTGCAACTGCAATGGAAGAGTCTTACAGCGGGGTTATAAATATATCTCCTTTTGCCTGCCTTATTGGCCGCGTAATTGAGGGGATATATACGCCTTGGGCAAGACGGCAAAACTACCCTACGATGTCTGTAGAGGTTGACGGGAATGTGCTGCCTCCGAATATAATTAACAAGCTGAATATTTTTATGCTTAATGTTTTGAGGTTCAGGGATAATCCGGACATGGAGGCTCTTATTGAGGCTGACGGCAACGAGGGGATTGATCTCTTAAAGCGCGACAAAAGCAAAGAGCTTGAGCTTGTGGATAGCGTGAATTAACTCGAAGCTGTCCAATAAAAGGTATTACGTGCAAAGCGACCGCAGGGCTTGCAGCGGGGTACGCGTACGCGACCCTTTTGTTTTTCTCCTCGCTCGGTCATGTGCAAACATAGCTTGCCTGTGACCCTTGCTCCGTCAACAAATAAAAACTTATTAGACAGCTCCGAGTTACTTCTTTTTCTTCAAATGTGGCGGCGAAGTCCAGCCCAATGAAAATAAAACAATACTTTGGGGAAAAAACTATTTCTTCTTTTTCTTCAGGTGGGCAGGAATCATTCTGTTTCTGGCAACCTTAAATGCAAAGCGCATTATTGTCTCTGTACTTACATCTTGTCCGTGTTTTTTATGCATAATCATAGTTATTGCTTTTAAAGCATCTTCTGTAAGTACGAGATAAATCAGGCGATCTCTTTCTTCGGGAGTCATGTCTTCCCACTCAACCATATTGTATCTTACCTCACCAAAAATTCTACAGTGATCCTGCTGGTTATTTCTATCTCGCCTGTTGGCAGCACAGTCGTGCCAGCGGCTCCGCTATCCGCAGATAAAGCAACTGTTTGTACGTTAAATGCTCGATTTAAAATGGGAGAAACAGGCGCAAGCCCATCTTCCGAGATGCTTATAACCCTAACGATTCTCTGATTTGACAGCCTTGCATATTGCTCTGCTTTCTCAAGAGCTTTTTGATAAGCCAATTCCCTTGACCGGGCAAACAATGCAGTATTATCTTCTACGCTAAAATGCATATGCTGAAGCGCAATGCCCTCTATCAATATGAGCTGGTCGATAATACCTGATATTTTCTCTTGATTCGTATGAATGTTTCCGACAGAAAAAGTGATTACTTGCTCTGCTCTCTGGCCAAGGAGAATGCGGCCTGATGGACCCCAATCATATTCCGGAAAAAACCTAAGCGATGCTGTATTGATGTTTTTTTCCTCGATCCCGGCTGTCTGGAGAATTCGCAGTGCCTGCCTGACCATTAAACTCACTCCTTCCTGCGCCTCTCTGATAGTCCTTGCTGTTCTGCCCATGACGATAGTCATCTGCACTGTATCCGGCTGAATCATTACCGTGCCGACTCCGGAAACAACGATAACACTGCGCTCCCTTGCAAAAGGTACGCAAGCGGTTGTAAACACGGCAGCAACAAGCGCCAAAATTCCAATGATTTTCATATTATGCCTCCACTAGATATATTATCATATTTTTCTATCTTCTTCGGCAAAAAATCAAATCTTTGCAAAAATTCACATAAAAAACATAAAAAACAGAAACATTTTACATATATTTTTGCTTTTATTATGTATAAACTAGGGTAAAGCTTATTTATTCAATCGAGAATAAATAAGCTTTACCCTAGTATCATTTTTTCTAGTTTTCTGCAAGAAAACGAGAAAAAATGTGGAAGCACTGATTAGAGTCAAATAAGAACCTACTATTAAACTTTAAAAATTATAGGCTCTTAATCAGTGCTTCCCTAGAAATATGTTTTTGCTTTCAGGAGAGAAACGATGAAAACGAAGGGTTCTGTTCTTCCGCTGATATTAATATCATCAGTATTAATCATTATTCTGATTGGCTGCAATGCAGGAAGCAGCAACAGAACTTATGATTTTACAGAAATTACCAGAGGCTCGCTGGAAAAAACAGTGTCGAGCAGCGGGTCACTGACCCCTGTATCAATGGTAAATGTTCTTGCGCAAATGAGCGGAAAAGTTGAGAGAATACACGTTGATTTTAATGACCAGATTAGAAGGGGACAAATTCTTGCGGAATTAAATACAGATATGCTTAAGCTGCGAAGAGAGCAGCAGCGCGCTTCTGTTGTAAAAGCAAGAGCTAATTATGAGCTTCAATATATTAATCATCAAAACCAGATAAGGCTGGCAGAGAGAAATCTTATATCGGACTTTGAGTTAAGAACCGGGCGGACCACTCTGGACATCCATGCGGCGGAGCTTGCGGCAGCGGAAGCGTCGTTTAACGTTATAGAAACGGAAATTAATCAATACGCATTTATAACGTCGCCTATAAACGGCATTGTGCTGGCGCGGAATATAAATGTAGGGCAAAATGTTGTTGAGGGTTCAAGCATGAATTCCGCAAGTCTTTTTACACTTGCAGAAGATTTGAGGAAGATGAAGATCGAAGCAAATGTCGATGAACTTGATATTGCATCTATTCGGATAGGACAAAATGTAAGATTCACTCTCGAAGCTATAAGAGGGCAGGTGTTTTCCGGAGTTGTCAAAAAAATTCATCTTATGCCGACAACTATAGATAACGTTGTTACGTACAAGGTTATTATAAATGTTGATAACGAATGCGGCACTTTGCTTCCAGGAATGACATGCGAAGTTGAATTCATCAAAGAGTACAGGGAAAATATTTTGATTGTCCCGAATGCTGCGTTTCGTTTTCAGCCATCGGCGCTTAGCCAGGAAGAAATAGCAGAAAGAGTTTTCTTTGCGAGATTAAATATTATGCCTGAAAACGAGAGAAATGCAGCTCTGGAAGCACGGAGAGCGCAAAGCTCTGCGCAAGCTGCCAATTCCAACAGCAGGCAAGGCGGACTAAGCAGCCTTATAATGCCTCAAATTCCAGGAAGAAGAGCTCCTGTAGTTCAGCAGTCGCAGCAGCGGGGCAGCAGAGTCGCAGCAGCAGCCGGCGAAACTATAAGAACTCTCTGGTATGTAAATAACGAAGGTAATCTTGAAGCTATTGCAGTAAGAGCAGGAATCAACAATGGTTCTTATACGGAAATAATTACGGATCTTGATATTGAAGGAAAAAGAATAATTCTCAGGGAAAGGTTTTAATCTCCATGCCAATTATTGAGCTTTCAGGAATCAAGAGATTATATGAGCTTGACGGGATCACAGTAAAAGCCATACAGGGGCTGGATCTTTCCATAGATGCCGGGGAATTTATTTCTGTAATGGGACCGTCGGGTTCCGGCAAATCTACTCTGATGAATATTCTCGGCTGCCTTGATAAACCGACTGCCGGTATTTATATTCTTGACGGCATAAATACTTCGAAGGCAAGCATAGATGAATTTGCTTTAATTAGAAATGAAAAAGTAGGGTTTGTTTTCCAGGGTTTTAATTTGCTGGCAAGGACTACGGCTGTTGAAAATGTGGAACTTCCCCTCTTTTATCGCAGAAACAAGCAAAAAATAAATCAAAAACAAAGAGCTATTGCAGTGCTGGAAGAAGTCGGGCTTGGAGAAAGGCTTTATCATACGCCTTCCCAGCTTTCGGGCGGTCAGCAGCAGCGGGTAGCTATTGCAAGGGCAATGGTAAATAACCCTGCTTTTATTCTTGCGGACGAGCCAACAGGAAATCTGGATACAGAAATGACTCTTGAGATTATGACTCTTTTTCAAAATCTCAACAACAGGGGAAAGACTATTATTATGGTAACGCACGAGCCTGAGCTTGCAGCGTATACGCGGCGGATTATTACAATGCGCGACGGAAAATTGGTTTCGGATATTCCTGTAAAAGACAGGCGCAATGCAGCAGATGATCTTTTGCTTTGGAAAAAAGAGAATGTTGTTCTTCAAAAAATAGGGAATTAACCTGGTACTTAAGGAAAAAATATGGGACTTTTAAGACTGCTAAAATCTTCTTTTAAAAATATTTATAAAAACAGAATGAGAAGCCTGCTTACATCTCTTGGCATTATTATAGGAGTTGGTTCTGTGATTGTAATGGTAGCTATCGGCGATGGATCCAGGATCCAAATAGAGCAGCAAATAGCATCTATGGGCACAAATCTTATAACTGTTCTTCCCAGAAGAGGGGTGGGAGTACCGCACAGGCTTACAAAATCTGATTCGGAAAAATTGAAAAATGAAGCGACTTATATAATGGCAGTTTCCGGCATACGCCAAAGGATTTTTAATATTGTTGGCGGAGACGGCAATTGGTCTGCGCTTGTAATGGGGGTAGAGCCTGATTACCTTATAATAAGAAGCTGGAATATGCAGGAAGGTAATTTTTTTGAAGAAGAAGACCTTTTGCATCGCAGAAGAGTTGCGGTTTTGGGCGCAACAGTGGCATCGCAGCTTTTTGGGGCTAGAGACCCAATAGGAGAGAGGATTCGTATTGGCACAAATCACTTTAGGGTAACAGGAGTTCTTGAGAGAAGGGGCATTGGCGCTGCGGGAAACGATCAGGATGATGTTGTTATGGTGCCGCTTGACACTGCGCTAACCCGCATGAGCCCGATACGAGCGCCATTGCTTAGCTCAATAGCATTAAGCGTTATACATGAAGATTTTATGAGCCGGGCGCAGCAAGAAATTGATATTATTCTGCGCGAATCTCACAACACTGCTCCCAATGCCCCTGCGAGCTTTGAAATTTTGAACATGGCAGATGTTATTGCAAGAGCGGCAAAAACTTCGAGACTGCTTACAAATTTGCTTAGCGCTATTGCAGGGGTTTCGCTTCTTGTCGGCGGAATAGGGATAATGAATATAATGCTTGTATCAGTAACGGAGCGTACAAGGGAAATAGGCATAAGGATGGCGGTGGGAGCAAGAAAAAAAGATATACTTTTTCAATTTCTTTCTGAGTCAATTATCCTAAGCCTTATTGGCGGGATTATAGGGGTTGTTTTTGCTGTATTTGTCTGCAAGTTTTTAACAGCTTTTATGGCTATGCCTACATATATAAATCCTGTTGTAATTATGATTTCTGTATTGTTTGCAGCAATGGTTGGAATATTTTTCGGTTTTTACCCTGCGAAAAAAGCAGCGGGGCTATATCCTATTGATGCTTTGCGTTATGAATAAAGGGTACGCAAAGCGACCCTTTTTGTTCCTCAACACTCGGTACATAAGGGGCAAGCCACTTTGTCCACCTCGGCGTTCGATTATGTGCGTGCAAGCACGCCCGCGACTCTCACTTACTCGGTGGATGTGCAAGCGTTGCTTGCCCGCAACTCTCGCTTATTCGTCCAATAGAAGGAGTTTGTTATGAAACTAAAAATATCTATTATAATAATTTTATTGATTTGCGCAGGGGCTTTTTGTCCGCCAGAGTCATCAGCAGGAAATATTTATAATTTAGATCAAATACGCGCCCTTGCATTATCAAATTCCAGAGTGCTTTCAAGACTTAATTTATCGATAGACAGTTCTATTCTTAATGAAAGAGCAACAAGGTACGAAAACCTCCCTTCTCTTTCGGTCGGAGCTTCGGTTGACGGCAATCTTTGGGGAGGGGATACGCATATTACGGATAATTATGATGCACGAGCAACTGTAACTCTGTCTCAGCAAATATGGGACGGCGGCAGAAATTCTGTTTTAAGTTCCATTAACAGGCTTTCAACAGAAATTGCGCGAAAAGAAGCTTTGCAGGAGTTTTTTAATGTGCTTGCTTCTGCTGATGCAGCATATTACGGAGTGCTTGAAGCGCAGGCAGCTCTTGCAGCAGCTAACTCTTTGCTTGAAGTTTCAAAACTTGGGCTTGCTATTGCAGAGATAAGGCGCGAAGGCGGGTTTATAAGCATCGGGGATTATCTCCAGGCAGTTGCAGAGAATGAAGCAAAAAAAGCAGAGCATAGCCTTGCTAGAAGAGACCTTGCTCTTAGCCTTGCCAGGCTTAAAGCTATTACTGGCTTAAGGGAAATTGGAGGGCTTGAAGCAATTAATTTTGAAATATTCGAACCTGCGATTCATAAACTTTCACAGCTTACAGATAATGAAATTGATAACGTCATCTCTGCTTTTCGGGAAAAGGTTTTTGCAAACAATCCTTTGCTTGCAAGCTCTGTTCTTTCTTCACGAAGAGCAGAGCGAGGCGTTAATTTGGCGCAAAGAGATTATTTTCCAAGTATTAATCTTGGTATATCAGCAGGATTGGTTTATAACAATATTCATGGCAGGGAGACTGCTCCAGGAAGAATCACAATATCCGGCAGAGTGCCTCTGGATGTTTGGGTAATAAGAAATAATGTAAACAACAGAAGAATAACGCAGCAGCAGGCGCTTCTTGATCAGCATCAAACAGAACTTCTTTTGGATATTGAAATACAAGCCGGGATTCTAAACTGCATAGCGCAGGCAAGTTCTGTTATATCTTCCCGCAAGGCTTTGAATTATGCAGAAAAGCAGCTTGAAAACAGAATGGAGTTGTACAGGCTTGCATCAGCGTCAATATCTGAGCTTTCGGATGCTATGGCTTTGGTAAGCTCAAGTCAAAACCGCTATATTCGCGCCAAGTACAACTTCCTGCTGACTCTTTCCGTTATTCGCAGCCTTGGCGGTTTTGACTGCGAACTGCATGTTCTGGAGATGATGACATCCAGGTGAGGAAACTCAGATTTCCAGCTTCCAGCCAAAATCATTGTGATAAATCATCTGTTTTGTCATGCCGCCATCGATGCAGATATTTTCTCCTGTTATAAACCCTGCTTTGCCGCTGCAAAGATAAAGCACCATGCTGGCAATATCGAGCGGGTTCCCTACCCTTCCGGCATTATGCTGATAAGCATCGGGATCTTCGTATTCTTTGAATGATGTATCTATCCAGCCCGGAGAAATTGAGTTTACGCGCACTTTGCCTGCAAGGGTTGCTGCCATAGCATGGGTTAACGCTGAGATTCCTCCTTTGGCTGCTGTATAACTCTCTGTATTCGGCTGGCTCATTCTGTCGCGTGACGATGATATATTGACAATGCTTGCGTTTTTTGCAAAGTGGTTCATAAAAAGTTTGGTTAAAAAATAGGAGGCTGTTACTCCAACTCGCAAGACATAGTTAAAATCATCAAATGAGCAATCTTGCAGCCCGCCTTTGGAAAGCATTGCATTATTGATAAGGCAGTCTACCCTGCCATAGTCTGTTATAACTTTTTCTGCGAATTTTCTTAAAGTATTTTCATCGGCTATGTCGCCTGTAAAAAAGTCATTCTTATCTTTATCGATTATGCAGACTTTGGCGCCTGCTTTTTTAAACTCTTTGCAGATTGTTTTTCCAATCCCGCTTGCTCCGCCTGTAACAACCACAACTTTATCTAAAAAATCCATACTGCCTCCAGGCAATGAAAAGATATTGCTACTATACAAATAAAGAATATGCTTCGCAACCCTTTGTTTCCTTACTCGCTAGGTACATAAGGAGAGCATAGCCCCTTTGTTTGTTGCTCCAAAAATTTATTATGTACATTGATTTTCTGTAATTTTTCCTTAATAATTGCAGAAAACACACAAAATCAACGTAACACCAATTATAATCAACGATACATTGATTGTCAATATACATTTGAAGCTTTTATGATTGTTTTAATGATAAACAGGCTTAAAAGATGACCAATCTAAGAGATATACTTGCAAACAATTTGAAAGAGAGCCGCCGGAAATGCGGTATTTCACAGTCAAAACTGGCAGAAAAAGCAAAAATATCAACACAATATATTGCAATGATTGAACTTTCCCGGCAGTTTCCTACTCCCGAAGTCCTTGAGCGATTAGCCGAAGCCCTCGGTATTGAAGCACACGAACTTTTTGCTGTGCCGCCAACTCCCGAAAGCTCTATGGAGCGGCTCCGCAAAGACATTATCCGTGAAATTAGGGAAGTAATAGTTGAAGTGCTGGAAAAAGCTCTTTCTGATAAACATAAAAACCAGTGAATTTAGCCAGCAGATTCCTGCATTCGCGCCTTTTTCCACAAAAAATATTTTGCTATAAAACTGGAAGAAAGAAGCTGCCACGGATGATAAAAAAGAATTGGAATTAAAACTATCCCCAAAATCTGCGGATTATATTGAAAATAGAGAGTTATAAGCGGCGCGCCCATTGCAAGAGTTTTTTGAGCGCCTGTAAAAACACTTGCTATAACATCATCATACGAAAAACCAAGCAGGTTTGTAATTTTATATAAAAGGAAAGATATTGCAAAATAGGATAATGCCAGAAAAATAAATACAGGATAGAGCGATATTACTAAATCCACAGTTATGGTGTCCGAACTTCCTGCAAAAACTACAAATAATATGCACAAAGTAGCGCAATTTGTAGCAGTAGGGAATTTCTTTCTATTTTTTTCAACAATGTTAATAACAAAATTACGCACAATCATTCCAACTGCCATAGGTAAAATTATTTTTATCATAAGGCTCATAAATACATTAATAAGCATAGAAAGAGGAAGCGCGAACATTGTTGTTTGCAGCATAAAAGAAAACAATAATGGACTGATAAAAACCCCTGCCATATTTGCGATAACTGAGTTAAAAATTGTGCCGCTTACATTGCCTCCTGCTAAACTTACGAACACCGCGCAACTGGCAATAGTCGTAGGCAAGCACGCCAGAACAAAGAGCCCGACAATAATTTCTTCGTTATTAATAAAAGGAAGCATTTTTACAAAAGCAAAAAAATATAAAGGATAAAATATAAAAATAAAAGATAATATAACAATGTGAAGTTTTACATTTTTTATTCCCAAAAAAATCTTTTCTTTTTGCAGAGTAAGACCCTGTATAAAGAACAAAAAAATTACAAGAAATGTAAAGAACATTCCATCTTTGTTTATTGCTTTTCCAAATCCCGAAAAATTATAGCCGCAAATTACCGCAGCAAAAAGCCCGGCGATAAACCAGTTTTTTTTGATAAAAGATAACATCTGTATAGCCAATTTTTCCCTTCCTTAGTATATATCATACATTTATTCTAATCAATTGAATTATTTTTCCGTAAATATTATTATAGAAGAAAATGAAAACTTACGAAGAAATAAATAAAAAAATTGAATCCGGTAAAGCTGTTGTGCTTACCGCAGAAGAAATTATCGATTATGTAGATAAAAAAGGAATCGAAAAAGCAGCAAAAGAAGTAGATGTTGTAACTACTGCGACTTTTGGTCCCATGTGTTCATCGGGCTGTTTTTTAAATTTTGGCCATTCAAAACCAAGAATGAGAATTACCGAAGCATGGATAGACGATGTTCTATGCTATTCCGGAGTCGCGGCTGTGGATATTTATCTTGGTGCTACTCAGCTCAGACATAATGACCCGGCGAACATGAACTATCCCGGAGAATTTAAATTCGGCGGCGGTCATGTAATAGAAAAGCTTGTTGCCGGCGAAAAATGTCAGCTTTTTGCATTATCCTACGGAACAGATGATTATCCTTTAAAAGAAATAAGAACCATGTTTGATATAAATGACCTTAATCAGGCTATTATGGTAAATCCAAGGAACTGTTATCAAAATTATAATGTTGCAATAAACTGCTCAGATAAAACTGTTTATACATATCTTGGGGTACTTAAGCCCAGAATGCAGAATCTTACTTACTGTTCTGCAGGGCAAATGGCTCCGCTGCTTAACGACCCGTTCTATGAAACCATTGGAATAGGAACAAGCGTATGGCTTGCAGGAAGCAGGGGGACAGTCTACGCCGAAGGCACACAGCACAACCCTACGTGCGAGCGTGGAGAAAACGGGGTTCCTGTCGAAGGCTCCGGTACGCTTGCTCTTTCGGCAGATATGAAAAAAATGAAAAAGGAATTTGTTCGCGGCGCTAGTTTTAAAGGCTACGGAGTTTCGGTTTCTCTGGGGATAGGCATTCCAATTCCAATTCTCAATGAGAAAATATTAAAATATACAACTGTAAAAAACAGAGACATTCAGGCGTGCGTTATTGACTATAGCCGCGATTATCAGTATAAAACAGGCAAGGTTTTAACAAAGGTAAATTACGAGCAGCTTATAATGCAGGATGATATAGAAATCATGGGCAAAAAAGTTGAGATAAGTTCGTTGTCTTCGTATAACAAAGCAATTGAAATTGCAGAAATCCTTAAAGACGAAATCAAGCGCGGAGATTTTCTTGTTTCAAAGCCTTCTGCGCCTCTGCCCATGAACCAGTCTGTGAGAGGTCTTGAGATTAAGGGGGGGAATGGCAAATGACAAAAAAACTTCTTCTTCTTTTTCAAAAAAACCAGACAGACAAACCGATAGTATATCATCTTGTAAAAGACTACGGTCTTGTTGTTAATATATTCAGGGCAAAAATAACGCCGGATGAAGTTGGCTACCTTGTCCTTGGCGTTAGCGGCGAAGAGCAAGACATAGAAAAAGCTCTTGCGTTTCTAAAGTCGGAAAACATAGAAATAAATGAAACAGACAAGGGCATACGCTGGGATAAAGATGTCTGCATCCAGTGCGGCAACTGTCTTTCCCACTGCCCCACAGATTCGCTGTTTGTTGCAGACAGAAAATCAAAGCGCGTGGAATATGATATAGACAAGTGCATACAATGTCTTAGCTGTATTGAAAACTGCCCTTTTAGCGCCTGCAGCTCAATCTATTTTTAATTTTTCTGCATGTAATGTCAAGTAACATTTTTTTATCAAACAATAAATTAGTACGCTCTTTCTCCTGGAAGGGCGCTAATTTTAAAATAATATCTTCTGAGTTTAATGCAATCAAAAACGCGATTGTGGCGCAGCGGGAAATTTTAAGCGCTTATATCAAAAAGCATAAAGAGTTTATGGAGGCATTGGTTCCGGTAGAGGCGATAGATTCTGATGCTCCCGACATAGTTAGAAGAATGCACAAAGCATCACTCTTAACAGGCGTAGGACCTATGGCATCGGTAGCAGGAGTTGCTGCACAAATTGCTGCAGAAGCTGCTGTTGCAGCCGGAGCAGATGAGGTAATAATCGAAAACGGCGGAGATATTTATATTTTCTCCAACCGCGAGACAAAAATAGCGTTATGCACAGGCAGCGCGCCCATTGCGGCAAAGCTCGCAGTTTTAATAAGACCCGAAACAACGCCAATATCGATCTGTTCATCGTCAAGCAAGATGGGGCACTCTCTAAGTTTTGGAGACTGCGATCTTGCAACTGTCGTTGCAATCGATGGCGCGCTAGCGGACTCTGCTTCTACGCTTGCCTGCAATCTTGTAAAAAAAGAAGAGGATATTCCGGCGGTTCTGGAAAAAGTTATAGCGATAAAAGGCGTGCAGGGAGTTTTGCTTGTAAAAAATGACAAAATTGGCATTATTGGCAGCTTTCCGGAGATTATAAGGAACATTGACCCGCAGACAACAAATAAAATTACCAAAGACAAGCTTTCTTTGTAGGGGTACATCTCGGCAGTCTGTGCCTGTTGATATTTCTTTCCCCGGAATAATTTAAAATATTATGTGTATTTTACGACCTTGCCGCTTTTTAAGCCTATAATCTTTTATTATATTATATTATATTATATTATATTATATTAGCTATTGTTAATAGTCTATCAACTTTGGGGCTTTGGGGCAATTTTAAAAATCAATAAAATAATTCTTTGTATTATAAAGACTTATTTTTAACAGATAAAAAAAATAATTGCCGAAGACCGGGCTTGAACCGGAACGACCGTATTATGGGTCGGAGGATTTTAAGTCCTCTGTGTCTACCAATTCCACCACTTCGGCAATTAACAGTAGATATAATACTTTTGAAATAACTCTTGGTCAAGTATATATGTAAATCATGGAGGAAAAATAAAATAAATGGTATTACGTGCAAAGCACGCGCAAAGCGACCCTTTGCTAACCGCCGTCGCCTCGGCTCCTGGGTTAATAATGCAAGAATCTTCCCGTCTCCCCCTTCTGCCCGGCATGATAGACTCTCATTTTCACTATCCTGAAATGAAAAAAAAAGGCATAGATGCGGAAAAAATAATCAAAGAATGTTTTGACTCAGGAATGGAGGCAATGGTTGATGTATCAATAAATGTATCGAATTATGAAACGCGGCTCAAATTTGCGCTTAAAAACAAAAATTATTTTATATCTGCCGGCATCAGCCCGTGGGGAGCGAACGACCCAATCGAAGAAATCGAAAAAACGACAGCGATTCTCGAAACCCATGTAAGTGAGACAAAAAATACAAAAAAACTTATAGCTGTGGGCGAGACAGGCCTGGACTGGCACTGGAATCACGGAACTCCGGAAAAACAAATTCTTCTTTTCGAGAAGCAGCTTGAAATTGCACAGAAATTTGACTTGCCTGTGATTATCCACAACAGGGAGGCGGACAAGGAAGTTATCAGTAGTTTAAAGAAAAAAACTCCTTCGCGCGGCGGAATTATACACTGCTTTTCTTCTGATTACAATTTTGCCTCGAGCTGTATCGATATGGGGTTTCTTATATCTTTCGCGGGCAATGTAACATATCCAAAATGTGCGGTTCTTGCGGAAGTTGCAAAGAAAATTCCGGCTTCTTCTATTCTGATAGAAACTGATGCGCCCTATCTTTCACCGCAGGAGAAAAGAGCTGTTCCCAATAATCCCGGGCTGATTGGCTACACATACAAGTTTATCGCAGAACAGAGGGGGGAAGATATAAATACTCTTATCCTCAGCGTTAAAGAGAACTTTATTCGCTTGTTCGGGCTGTAACAGGATGTTACGACACCCAACAAAGTCGGGACAAATTATAGTTTAATTTTCGACAATACTCTTTCTGTAGCAGGCGTGCTTACAGAAACCTCTTTTCCCATTCTTATTATATCGTAACCAAATGCATCTATTTCTGTTTTTGGTTTTTTATTTTCAACATCAAGCTGAAATGATGATTTTGCATCTTTATTAATGTTTTCAACTATTTTTAAAGCGCCTGCTTCTGCACTTTCCGGTAAAATTATATTTTTCTTTTCGGCAATTTTCCTTATCTCTGCCATTATAGCGAAAAAATCCTGCTTAAACGCTTCATTGTGGGCAATACCATTTATTGTTATATTATTTGCAGCAGTTATTAAGGCTGCAGGCGCAATAAACAGATATTTTTGCCATATAGCAATTTGCGGACTCTCTGTCCAATCAATTTTGATGCCCATATTCTTAAAAAAAGCTATTATCTCTGAACTATCATATTCAGGATTAAGCGGATCCGGACCTATAACAATTCTAAAAATATTGCTCATAACTTTTATTACACCAGGTTCTTCGATTTTAGAAGAAAGATATGCGCAACCCGGAAGAATTATGCCTTGCGGAATTATTTTTCTTACTTTTAAATCATTCCCAACGCCATTAAGAAGAGGTATTATTACTGTGTCTGTAGATATTTTGTCTTTGAGCGACATTATCATCTCATTCAAGTCATAACCTTTTACTGCAACTATAAGAAGATTTATTAAGTTAAGGTCTTTAACTTTATGAGTTACAACATTTGGCATACATTTTATCGGGTCGCCTTCGAATGGTTTTATTATGAGACCATTTCTCTGAATCGCTTCGAGATGAGCTCCGCGCGCTATAAAAACAATATTTCTTTTGTCTTTAAAATTGCTTGTGATATTTAAGGCTATCATTCCGCCGAAATAGCCGCCAACTCCTCCTACTCCGGCAATACATATATTATTGTAAGCACTGCTTTTATCAAGATTCATATAAATACTCCTTTAAAAATATAACATTCTTATTATTGCCTGACTACTCTAAATCCAATTCTTCCTGTATCTCTCTCGTGCGGAAACCTGCCCCCGGAAAGTAAGCCTTCCCTAAAAAACAATGCGCTCCTTTCTTCGTTTGTTTCCCAGCATCCGCCTGCAACAGCTCTTTGAAGCGCCGTAAAACCAAGAGGTTTTTCCAAGCCATACAGGTTAATGCCACTGTAATCTGTTTGCTCCTCTTCCGGCAGCCTCACAAAAACTTTTCCGCTTCCGGCAGCAGAGGAGAAACCTTGTCCCGCATGTTGAGCAAGTCCGCCATGTACCTCTGCGCTAACAGCTGTTATATCCCAGCACCACTCCATTACATTGCCAGTCATATCAAATATCCCCAGAGCATTAGGTCTTTTTGTTCCTACAGGATGAATGCTCTCTGAACTGTTTACAATATACCATGCATAATCATCTATTTGATTTCTTCCGTTATCTCCGGAAAACCGCCTATATTGAGTATCCGAGCCGCCCAACGCTGCCCACGTAAATTCCATTACAGTTGGCAGCCTGTATCCGTTAGCGTTCCAGTTAACTTCAATTCTGTTCCACAAATAAATAGGGTTATCCGTAACCACTCCCACGGAAGCATCTGCCGCGCCTGCTGCTGCGTCTGCTCTTTTTAAAAGCGCCCCTGGAATGGCGCCCCAATTATCCGGATTTGTTCCCCTGCCCGGCAAACTATAAACAGGCGTCAAATTTTCCCTTATACTCAGCCTGTTGCAAAAAACAATTGCCTCAAACCAGCTCATTCCCGTTGCAGGAAAGCGCTCCATCTCCTCTTCGCTATAGAGACTTGGGAAGTGATGCGGATTGTAAACTTCAGCAGCCCACGGTCTTTCGCCCATTATACTATAATATTCCGCTCTCGTTATCTCATGTTTTCCAATACGAAAAGAAGAGACAACCATTTTTCCAAACCCCTCGGCAGGAAAAAAAGAGCCGCCCGGCACATACATTAAATCCGAAACATTACCCGTCGCACGGCCATCTTCGTTATTGCCAAACGCTTCGCCCGAACCATCTGTGCCGGCCGCCCTGCGCTGCCCGCCTCTGTTGTCGCTGCCGTCGAGGCTTCCGAAAATGCTTCCGGATCCTGAGTTATCGCACCCAGTTATTAAAATTCCAAAACTCAGAAAAAAGAACAAAAAAGAAATAAAAGATTTTATACTCATTCTCCTATACCACGGCATTTTGAAGAGCTATTTTTTTATTAATGTTACTTTTATAAAAATCAACAAACTGTTCCGGAGGCAACGGTTTACTAAATAAATACCCCTGAAATTTTCTGCACCCTTCCTTGTATAAAAATTCAAACTGGTTAAAATCTTCCACACCCTCAACAACTATATCAAAATTAATATCCGCAGACATTGCAATAATTGCTCTTATTATTGCCTGATCAAAAGTGTTATGAAGAATACTATCAATAAATAATTTATCAATTTTAAGACAATCCACTGCAAATTGCCTGAGATAATTAAAAGAGCTGTATCCTGTGCCAAAATCATCTATACTAATTTTTATCCCTGCGTTTCTTAGTTCCAGCATTTTATTAAGAATGTCTGCGGTAGCCGATATAAGACTTGTTTCCGTAACCTCAACCCTAAGCAGGCCAGGGCTCAGGCTCCTTGCTTTTATGGCTTTTATAATAAAATCAACAATATTGCCTTCGTTAAATTGCCTGGAGGATACATTTATGGAAGCCGGAATCTCAAGATTAAACTCTTTTTTCCAGTATGCAATCATGTCTGTAACCTTAAACATTATCCAGTTTCCAAGCAGAACAATAATCCCTGTTTCTTCGGATAACGGTATAAACTTGCCGGGACTAATAACCCCCAGTGTAGGATGATTCCACCTGACAAGAGCCTCTGCGCTTATCTCTGTTATTTTAAGAACACCGTCCGCGTCTTCGCCAACTGTAATTATTGGCTGGTAATACATTGCAAACTGCTGATCCATAGTGGTATTGACATTTGCTTCCAGCGCTTTAACCATGCAGCTTTGAAGCTCCAGTTTTTCTACCTCAAGATGCCGCAGCTTTTCTTCAAAAAAAAGAAAATCCAGACTTCTCTGCTGGGCATATCCAAGCGCAATGTCGGCAGATGTAAGCAGCTTTTCCTTTGTCTTGCCATGCTCAGGAAATATTGCCACCCCTATATTTGAACCAACTTTAATACGATAACCCGAAATATTTTCCGGCGTTTTTATTATGTTTGATATCTTTCGCGCATAATTCGTTACCGCTTCAACCTTATCAAGATCTTTTAAAACAATAATAAACTCATTTTCTTTAGTATGATAAACCATAGCAGATTTAGCAGTTGCCTTAAGTTTTGAACCAAGCCGGGAAATTACCCAATCCGCAATAGTGGAGGGAAAAGTTTTTAAAGCCACATTATAACTTTTATCAAGCTGCACTATTAAAATAGCCAGATGTTTACCGCTGAATTTATATACATCAAGATCAAATAAATCAGAAAAATCCTGTGCAAGTTTGCGCCTGTTAGGGAGCCCTGTTTTTGGTTCTATTGTTAATTTCTTTTCCTGACTCAGAGAATGTTTTTCTATTTTTTCTTTTTCTTTTTTTATTTGCATTATTTCCACTTCAATATTGGAAAAAGCACTTTCAAGCTGGATTATTCTACTTCTGTAAGAGGCAATAATATCTTTATAGTTATCAGGTGTTTCTTCAACATTAAATACAGAAGAAATGTCAAGAACTCCCATCATACCTTCCCTAAAGATTTTATTATTTAATCATATTATTATAAATAGACTTTACTATTTTGTACAAGTATTATCTTATTAATTGCATACTAAAAGTTAAGGAGGCCTTACAGTGAGAATTGATATGCACACCCATGCTTTTCACACCAAAATTGCAGAAAAAGCAGTAAAATGCCTTGAAAGTCATTATAAATTCCCTGCGCACGGAAAAGGAACAGTAGAAGACCTTATATTCAACCTCGATCAGGCAAAAATAGATAAGTCTTGTGTTTTTACTGCCGCGACAATTCCCGATCAGGTAGTTCTTGCCAATGACTGGGCAATTTCGCTATCCGAAAACCCGCGCTTTTGCGCTTTTGGCACCCTGCACCCGGATTATCCGGGCTGGGAAAGCGAACTTGACAGGCTCGAAAAGCACAGCATAAAAGGACTCAAGTTTCATGCAGATTTCCAGAAATTTCAGCTCGATTCAAAAAAAATGTTCCCCATATACGAAGCGATTTCCGGAAAATTCATCGTAATTTTTCATATTGGAGATGTTTTTCATCCTGATGAGAACCCTTCGTCTCCGCAGAAATTCGCAAATGTTTTAAGGAATTTCCCCTCACTTACTGCCATAGCGGCCCACTGCGGAGGATATTCGCACTGGGAGTGGGTTAAAGAAGCATTATCCGGCTTTAATTTTTATATGGATACTTCGAGTACGCTAAGTTTTATCTCCGACAGGCTCTTAAACGAAATTTTTAATGCTTTTCCCGAAGATTATTTTCTTTTTGGGAGCGATTATCCCCTTGGCGACCCTGTTACAGAGCTTAGATTGTTAAAAGAAAAAGCAAAATTCTCTGATGATAAAATCGACAGGCTTCTTGCAAGAGGAGCAAAACTGCTGGGGCTGTAGTAAACTCTATTCGCCATTACGATTTTTCTTGTAAAAATCATACTTATCAACTATAATTAAGATAAGGAGAAGTATATGCCGCAAGCGCGAACTATGTCCCTAGATCAAAAACTATCCATATCAAACAAAGCTTTAGCACTGTGGAAAGACGGCGACACAGATGGTTACAGGCGACTTATGCAGAAACTTCCCATACCTCCATATTTAGCAAAAATTGCCAAAGAGAAAATCGGAGAAAACGTCCTTGCTAAAGGCGGCTGGGATTTATCAGAAACAGAGGCAGAGTGTGGACAAGACTGGCATAATCGTTGACATTTACGATGCAGCAATAAATATTGACATCGGGAAAAAAGGCTTTGCTGCAAGCGGAAAAGAACAGGAAGGTCGTATTTCTTATGAAGATGGATTAACTAAAGCCTTGTGCTGCTTTAAAAAAGTGCAAGACTCAGAAGATCCATATACTATAATGCTTGCTGAATATACCTTTATATCCCAGGAACTTGAAATCTGTAATGAATTGGATAAAACCACTCTGCGCAGTCTTATAAAAGCTGTACATAGTTTTAATGATGCGTTTCTTGCGCTCAAGGTTGTGGAAAATGCTGCTTTATATCAAGGCGCAGACAAAACGCATCCTCATACCAAAAAGCACCGTATTCATGGCTATCCAAAAGATTCTTTTCACATTGCTTGTATTTCTCACAAAATCCGGTTAAAAAATACACTTCGCTCACCCGGCATAGATCATGTAGAAAAAGCCCTGCTCAAACAACGCGTTGCGAATCTTTCTACTGCTCAAAAAGAATATATAGAGAAGCAGAAAAAAGCGCTAGGGATATAGACACTCGCCCAATCAACTATTCTCGCACTAAGCACAAAAAAAATGAAAGAAAATGAAATTGGTGCCACTAATGTAATTAATATATAGAAGAAAAAGCTGTTATTATATCTTCGGGAATGAGCAGCGGTAAAACTTTGTGCCTTGGTGCGAAATATAGCGTCCGAACAAGGCTTTCATTAATATAACGTGAGTTCGACGGAATAAAGAAACCCCAAGTCGTATCTGATATAATGGAATAACAAAAAACTCATTACAGATGAACCTGGAGAGTTTCATGAACGAAGATAGTATAACTGTAATCTATTGTAGTGTCGATGACTTTTGTAAGGTTTTGATGCATATTGCAAAAACCGTTTTTTGCCAGAATAGAAAGCCATTAAGTAGTTTGTGATAGCCAAGACTTGATCTGACACTTGTATGTTTCATGCTAACTGTCCGACAGATACATCATAGCCAATGAGTTTCTCTTTGGCTAATGAAATAGAATTAATGAACATCTGCATCGGTGTTTTCCCATAACAGTATTTGCCACTATGGGTTCTCTCATTATTATAATGCCATATCCATTCATTAAGACCAAGCTGAATCTCGTCGATACTCCGATAAACTTTTTTGCGAAATGCAACTGAATAAAATTCATCCTTGCAGGTTTTGTTAAAACGCTTACAAATGCCGTTGGACTGAGGTGACCTTGCTTTTCTCTTACTGTGTTCAATATTTTCAAGCTCTAAATACAAAGCATATTCATGATGTTCGCGATTTCCACAATATTCGCTGCCTCTATCAGTGAGAATTCGTAAAACAGGTATTTCATGGGAATCGAAAAAAGGAATAATTACATCCCCGTCAGGATATGTTATCTCCTGCATCCTTCCAAGATAATCGCTTTTATACTCCATAACTTGAGGTTCTAATCTTCTTCCAGGAGTGAGCATATTTATCATTCTCTTCTCTCTTACAACCTCGCCAAGCTTGCCATACTCATATTCTGTAAAGCCGCTCTCATCTGTTATTCTTACGAGCCTGTTGGCTCCGTTTATGTTTCTTTCTTTGGGCGTGTGCCTGCGGCACCAGGCTATCGCTCTGCGGCACGGATGCCGCGTCCGGCGCAGCGACACGGAGGTCGCGAAAAAGCGCCGGGAG
>WQTU01000108.1 GCA_009786125.1 Spirochaetota bacterium | reverse complement strand
GAGAGTGCAGAAATGATCGATCTTTACTTTGAAACTGGTCTTTTTTTCAGTGGCTTGGGAGTTTTTGCTTCAAATGTATATAAAAATGCAGGGCAATATAGCAAAGCCATACTTGCAGCTTTTCTGGAACATGAATTTCAGTCAGGTTTTAGTGAAGTGGATGACTATGGTTTTCTAAAATATATTGATAATCTGGAAAAGATGCTTTCTCTTAGTGAAACCTCTGAAGAAACAGAGAAAACATTGAATCTTGTTCGTAGTCTGTTTAATGATTCTGCTGAAACTTTTCAACTGAGGGAAAATGCCTTTTTCGTGGAAAAATATATTATTTTAAAAAGAAAAATCCAGACGCATTCGATAACTATTCAGGAATTTGAAAGATATTTACGGCTTGAACGTTACTTTAGACGTTTTCCTATATTCTACTGGAATGTCTGGCAAGCTGCTTTGATATGTACTCCCGATAGACTTGATAGATTTATCCCGGCACTGACAAGAATTATTTCCCTAAGTCCCGACGGACCTTATGCACAGCCTGCACGAGAAGAGTTGGCAAGAATCATGGGGTATACCGAGGAATATAATAACAGTAAAACCAATAGCTCGGATGGAGATGACAGTTACTCTCCTCAGTTACCTGACCTTGTAATGAGGTTTTCTTTAGGAAATTTTGGAATAAGCCATATACACAGTACTTCAAAAAATAGAAGTACACTTTCTTATGATTTTGATCTTTTTAAAGTATATATATACGATACAAGAACCAGATTTGGTCTGGATTTAATAGGTATGTCTGGCAATATCCTTGATAATAGAGAAGATTACAATTATGCCAGTTTCTTTAACTTTGATTTTCATTATTCTCTTGTTAGTATAAATAATATGTTTTTTGCTCAAGTTTATTTTGCCGGAGGACCCAGCGGAATAAAATATACAATAAATTCAGATAAGCATAGAGAAGATAGTAATCAAATGTTTGATTTTCCTATATTTAATGCGACTTTAGGGGTTCGCTTGAGATTTCTTCACTTTGCCAGGTGGGATTTGCCAAATTTTGATTTATATTTTGAATATAATGTTCTTAAAGAAGGTTTTAAAGTTGGTTTTAATGCAAGTCTTACTACGCCATTAACCCCTCTTTTTATGTTAATTAGAAATGCTTTTAATTCTGAATAGTTAAAGGGGCTAAAATGAAGAGATTTCCTTTTTTATTGTTTTTTTTTGTTATATCTTTTTCTCTTTTTTCTCAGATGATAGATGATCGACCGAGCATTTCGCCTGAGCACATGACTTTTTTTCAGAATGAAATGACGTCTATCATAAGACATAAGTCCGAAGTAGAAGAAAATATACCGCTCTTTATGGCTATAACTTCTAGATTCGAACAACAAAGAGATAACGAAGATTTTAAAGGAAATAATTTTTTTAACCTATTAATCGGCGGACATATTAAATTAAACGATTCTCTTTTTATTCCTGTTTTTGCAAGCGGCGGAGGCGGAACTTTTAGCGGTTATTCTGATGCCGGAGATGAAATATTGAACCTTAATAACAGAGGGGAATATTTTTTTGGAAGCGGTTTATTTATAAATACTAATACTGTTAAAGTTGGCATTTATGCTGGGTATAATCTTCAAGTTGGAAATATGATTCAAGATACCCTCCGTGAAAATGAAGAATCCTCGTACAGACATGGTTTTAAAATTGTTATTGCACCATTGATCTCTACTGGCGAATGGGCTGCTGTAGGAAATCTCTTCAATCATATTCTGGGTTATGTTGGGTTAAGAAATAGTGTTGTAAATTCTCCTGAAGATATAAATCTTGGTTTGGAACTTGCATTTCATAGAATTAATTTTGATTCAGTATCTATAAATCCCGCAATAATATACAGACGCGGAAGTTATGATATGTTGGCAAAAAATGAAACTTATGGATTTTCAATTGGAGGTTTACTTTCAGATGCCCCTTTTGCTTTCTTTCTTGAAGGGGGATATATGCGATTTTATTCTGTAAATGACCTTTTTTCATCACAATATTTTAATACTCCATATATTAGCGCCGGCTTTTCTTATAGTTTTAATGACCTTTTTTTTAGCATTAATGTGGCATATCAATATGATCGTATCAGCAGGCACCAGTTTTCCTTTTACTTTTCAATAATGCGTTTTGCTTCTTTATATTTTGGCTATTTAAACCCAGGACAAGGCAGAATGGAGAGAGCGGCTACTAGTTTTGGCGGTAGACTACGATCTCCTTCATGGCAAAGGTAAGCTGAAAGAAAAAAAGCACTGTATATTGGATTTTCCGGCAGAATCAGATTTTTAACACTTCTGTTTTTTCCAGAGCATTCTCTATTAAAGAATCCAGCTCAAGAGCGTTAAAAGAAGCAGTAATTTTTTCAAAAACAGGTTTTAATACAGGGTGGGCAGGTGCAAAAACAGTACAGCAATCAGGATATGGAAGAACTGAAATGTCATAAGTGCCCATTTCTTTTGCTTTTGTTATAATCTCCAGCTTGTCCATGCCAACAAGCGGCCGGAAGAGCGGGTATGTTGTCTGCGAGCCTGTGAATCGCAGATTTTCCGCTGTCTGGCTTGCAACCTGGCTCAAAGCCTCGCCTGTAATTATCGAGTTTGCGTTTGTTTTTTCCGCAATAATGTGTGCAATCCTCATCATGGCTGCGCGGGAAAAAAGCGTTATCTCCTCCTGCTTGCAGTTCTGTTTTATGTAAATCTGAATCTCTGTAAATGGAACAATAAAGAGCTTCATTCTGGGGAGATATTCTCTGAGCTTTTTTGCAAGCAATATTACTTTTTCTTTCGATTGTTCGGATGTGTATGGATAAGTTTCAAAATGCAGAGCTGTAATAGCGCAACCGCGTTTCGCCATCATGTAACCTGCCACAGGAGAATCTATTCCGCCGGATAAAAGCAATATCCCTTTCCCCGCCATACCTGATGGCAGCCCGCCCGGCGCTTCATAAACATGGGAATAGATTACTGCATTGTCTCTTATCTCAACATTTATTTGGAAATCAGGATTGTGCAAGTTTACCGTTAGTGTTTTAAAATTATCTAAGATAAGTTCGCCCAGGAGGCAGGAAAGTTCATAAGAGCTATGTTTAAAACTTTTGTCCGCCCTTCTTGAACTTATTTTGAAAGTTGCTGGTGCAGGAAGCCCCTCTTTAAACTGATGTCCGGCAATTTCCAGAACAGCTTTGTTTATTTCCTCCATATTTTTTCCAACTACTCTGGCAACTGAATATCCGATTAAGCCAAATACAGAGGAAAGTGTTTTTTCAATTTTTGCTCTTGCGTCTTCATTGACATCATCAACAGGTGTAAGAAAAAATCTTCCTTTTCTGCCTGATATTTTTACTTTTATATCATCAAGCTGATTTCTGATATTGGCAAAAAGTTTTTTCTCAAAAAGCGATTTGTTTTCTCCTTTGAGATTTAATTCGCCTGTTTTAAGGAGATAAATAATATTCAAAGCAATTCTCCAAGCTTTTTTGATTCTTCTTCAAGTGCATTGCAGAAATCAAGAAGTTCTTGTTCTGTAGTTTGTGGTCCGATTGAAACCCGCACCGATGATGCAGCAACGTTTTTTTCTATTTTCATTGATTTTAATGTTTGCGATTCCTGTTTTTTTTGGGAAGAGCAGGCAGAGCCCGCAGAGATAAAAAAGCCTCTCTCGCTCATGACTCTAACTAGAACTTCTGCCGGTATTTCCAGGCGGACCGAGCTCTGCGAGCGAAGGTTCTCCGACTTGAGCTGGACTTTGCCTTCCGGCATTTTTCGTATGTAAAAGTTGAGGATATAGGGAGAAAAAGAGTCAAAAGTATTTGAAGCAACATCTGCAGAAATTCTTGATTCAGGTATGATGCAGCACTCTTTTATTCCCCTCAAATTCTCCATAAGCAGGCTGCACTTTTTTTTAGCAGCAACAAGATTTTGTTCAACATTTTCAATTGCCTGCTGCAGTGCAAGCGAAAAGCCATATATGGCTGCTACATTTTCTGTGCCTGGCCGTATTCCGCTTTCCTGACCTCCGCCGCAATATAGTGGCTCTATTTTTTCCTTGCAATATAAAAGCCCAACTCCCTTTGGTCCTGATATTTTGTGTGAGCTTATTGTATAGAAATCGATGTTACTGCTCTCAATATCAAAAGGAATTTTACCGGCAGCCTGAACTCCGTCGCAATGAAAAATAATTTTCCTGTTGATTTTTTTTGCATATGTATCTATTGTTTTTGCAATTTCAGTAACAGGCTGGATAGCGCCTGTCTCATTGTTTATGTGAATTATCGAAACTAAAAGTGTGTTCTCTGTAAGCCTTTCTTCGATTTTATCAGGATTAATAATTCCGTTTTTTTCTGAATCTATTTTTACAATATTAAAGCCCATTTGTTCCAGTTGTTTTAAAGGTTCATACACCGAAGGGTGTTCAATATTTGTTGAAAGAACAGTCCCTTTTGCTTTTTTTTTAATTACAGAATAAATTGATATGTTATTCGATTCTGTGCCGCCGGAAGTAAAAAAAATATTTTTGCTCTTTACCCCTAAGGCGGCTGCGCATATCTCGCGGGAATCTTCCAGAAGTTTTTTTGCTTTAAGCCCTGCGTTATGCACAGAAGAAGCATTTGCAAATGTTTCTATGGAAATTTCATGAACTTTTTCCAGTATTTTGGAATCGGGTATAGATGTAGCAGCCCAGTCCAGATAAACATTTCTCATGAATGCTAAAACCCGGGGCTCGGACTGAATTTTGCCTGTTGTCTTTCATCAAAAGAATTATTTCCCTCAAAAATATCTGTTAGCTTGCGGTAAACTTTATTGATCTTCTCGATTTTTTCGTTATCATCTTCCGGCAGCTCATCTATTATTGTTTCAAAACTTAGTAAACTAGTGTTAATGGCAAAGTCAAAATTTTTAACAATTTTAAACCAATAATTACCCCGGCTGTCTGTGTTGAGAGAAACAAATCCCATTTGCGAAGGTCTGTTTTTTATGGCTGATACCGAAAGTATGTGGTCGAGATTTTTTATAATTTTATCGGAACCCTTTTTTATGTTAATATTTCCTCTGGGAAAATCCTTGTCGGTTTTAATATCTTTTATATCAATAAACCTCAAGATTTTAAATATGCTTGACAGCCGTTCGCCCGGAAATATTTTTAAATCATTATATACCAGGGTGCCTGTAATTCCTTTTGGAATATGGAGTTTATCAATATCATTTTGCATTACTATTTTTTTTGCTTTATCATATTCTATAATTACACTTTTCTTTTTTTTGCCTCTAAAGTTATCGAGCTTGAAAGATTCATTTGCAATTACTACATAATTTGTAGTATCTTTGCTTTTGGCGTCTGTAATCTCTTTTGCAGAAATTGCATTAAACTTTTCCAGAAGGTTGGGGGAAATATTAGTTAGCCACTCTTTTTTTAGCGGAGAGACAGAGTGGGCAAACATTTTGCTGGTTCTGACAATTTCACCTGCAACAATAAAATTGGGATCTTCTTTAAACATTACAGAGCCGGGGTGTATCTGTATTTTTTCCGCAGTAAGGCTTCTGTAAACTCCTTTTTTGGATTTTATGCAGACAAACTGAATAAGCCCTTTTGAGACAGCAATCAAGTAATCTTTTACACTGCCGCCCGATGTTATGGGTATTCCCATATCTCCGACTATATCTTCAAGCTGAGTTTTTATATTCTCAAGTTCTGCCATGATAATGCTGTCAAGATAAAATCTTGTGCAAAAAGCAGTTTTGTCATCTGCATCCAAGTATGTTTTAAAAATTTTTAAATAAGAAATAAAGTCTCCGTCCGGGTCGCTGAACTTGTGATGCGCTTTTCTTGCTTCAAACTCATCTCCCTGAGGCAAAAGAAGCGGGGAGTTGGTTGACAAAAATGTTGCAGCCAGAATTGTCTCTTCAAGAACAGAGGGGTAGTGGAGTATTGCTTCCACAATAATTCTCGAAAGGCGGGGCAATAGCGGAAAGTGCACCATCATGCTTCCAATGTTAGTAAGAGAATTGTCGTTGTTTATTGCGCCAAGCATTTTTAAGGTTTCAACAGCGCCTTTAATTCCCTGTCTGCCTGGCGAAGAGATAAAATCAAAAGATTCAAAATCCCGTATTCCTATTTCTGCCATTCGTAAAACTACTTCGGAAAGATCTGTTCTGTATATCTCTTCTTTTGTAAAAAGCGGTCTGCTTTCATAATCATTTTTTGTGTAAAGCCTGTAACAGACTCCGGGCATTGTTCTGCCTGCTCTTCCTTTTCTCTGATTACAAGAAGCTTTTGAAATAGGGGATTCGATAAGTGCAGATGTATATGTTACTGGACTGTAGGAATTTATTTTTGCAAGCCCTGAGTCTATAACAGATGTAATTTTATCTATTGTAACGCTTGTTTCGGCAATATTTGTTGCAATAACAATTTTTACTTTGCCGGACGGAGTTTCGATAAAAACCCGTTCCTGCTCCTCTTTAGAGAGCCTTCCATAGAGAGGATGTATTACCATTTTTTTTCTGTATTCAGAAGCATTAAGGCACGTTATGCAATCTTTTATCTGCTTTTCGCCGGAAAGAAATACAAGAATATCTCCTTCCCGTTTTTCGGAAATCGCTCTTTCTATAATCGATTTTACTTTTAAAATAATAGCTTCGGAATCATCTTTGCCTGTTAAAGGATCGTAAACAATTCCAACAGGAAATATTATGGAATCAATATGCACTACAGGGCACTCATCAAAATATTCAGAAAAAATGGAAGTATTAATTGTTGCCGAAGATATTATAACTTTAAAATCAGGTCTTGCTTCAACTATCTTTTTTAAAAGCCCCATTATAAAATCAATATTAAGACTTCTCTCGTGTGCCTCATCTACGATAATACAGCTATATTTTGACAGCATAATATCTGTTTTAATTTCCTGCAGCAAGATTCCGTCTGTCATAATTTTGATAACAGTATCGATTGATGTCATGTCATTAAAGCGCATTTTATAACCAACGAGTCCCGGTACTGTTGTGCCAAGCTGTTTTGCTATGTAGTCGCATACAGAGAGCGCTGCAATTCTTCTTGGCTGCGTTACTCCCACTATCCCTAACTTTGTGTAGCCTGCTTCATGAAGTATAAGAGGCAGTTGTGTTGTTTTTCCCGAGCCTGTTGGGCTCTCTACTATTATAACCTGATTTTTCTGTAAAACTTCCAGGATTTTTTCTTTTTGTTGATATACCGGTAATTTGTATGGTTCCATTAATTTTTTGTTTCCCTAATGATTGATGCAATTTTTTCTATTCCATCTTGAATTTGAATTTTTTCGTAATTTTTTCTTGCGATTAAATCTTTAACAGTTATTGTTCCTGATTCTTTTTCATCTTTTCCTATTATTACCCCAACAGGGATATTTTTTTTCTCTGCATACGCGAACTGTTTGTTAAGTTTTTTGCTTTCCGGATAAACTTCGCAGGAGATTCCCTGTTTTCGTATTTCTTCTGCGGTTTTATAAAGCAGACCGATGAGCTCATCATCAATATTAAAAACGATACAGTCGCACATATTTTGCGGCTTTTTATTTTCCGATTCTTCGAGAGCAGCTATCAGTCTGTCAATTCCTATTGATGCTCCGATTCCCGGAATCTGTTCGTTTGTATAAAGCGAGGCAAGGTTGTTATATCTTCCGCCTGAAAGTACAGAGCCCATCTCCCTGTTCCCTTCAAGAAAAGTTTCAAAAACCAGACCAGTGTAATAATCGAGTCCCCGTGTAATTGTGGGGTCGAGTATAAAATAATTTTCGATTTCGTTTTCCCTTAGAGCTTTGTAAATAATTTTTAGCCGCTCTGTTTCGGCGTTATCTCCGTTGCAAAGGGAAATAAGTTTGTTGAGAGTTTTGTCAAAGCTGTCTGCCGGGGTAATAAAATCAAGGATTTTATTGCAAATCTCTGCGCCTGTTAATTCTGTAAGAAGCCCCTTGGTTTTTTCTTTTCCAATTTTTGCAAGTTTGTCGATTATACGAAGGATTTCTACGGACTTATCTTTTACGTTATTTATTTCAAGGAATTTGTTTAAAATCCCGCGGTTTGAAAAATAGATCTTAAATCCAATAATGCCGAGTTTTTCAAGAGAAGTTTTCATCATAATCAATATTTCGATGTCTGCAGAAGGAGAGTCCGTGCCTACGATGTCAAAATCGCACTGGTAGAACTCTCTGTACCTGCCGCGCTGGGTATTTTCGCCGCGCCAAACTTTTGAAATATGAAATCTTTTGAAGGGAAAAATGATATTGCTTTTATTTGCTGTAATAAATCTTGCAAGCGGGACAGTAAGGTCGAATCTCATAGCCACATCTCTGCCGCCATTGTCTTTAAAGCTGTAAACTTGCTTGTCGGTCTCGCCGCCGCCTTTGCCCAGAAGAACATCTGTGTACTCAAGTGCAGGCGTGTCTATTGGAACAAATCCAAAGGAAGAAAATGTCTCTTCGAGGATTCTGAACATCTTCTTTTTTCTGATTTCCTGTTCCGGAAGGGAGTCTCTGAAGCCTTTTAAGACTTTCGGCTCGATTATTTTGTCCATAAAGCTTTATTGTACCTTTTATAGGGTATTTTTATGTAATTTTGGCATAAAAATTATGCCATTTTAGCAAAGTTTACACTTTTTTTAAACTTTTGTCTTTATTGTTGATGATTTTGTGAAAATGTTGATGATGTTTCTTAATTATTTTGATAGTACAACGCTATTGTCAACACTCCGCATTATGTATGCACTTTCTAAAAAAATTAGTTGAAAACAGACTTTTATGTGATATACTCCAGAAGATACATATTATAATAGAAATTAAAATAGGGTATAAGTAATGAAATATAAAAAAGTATTAGTTCTTTGCTTATTTTTGGCTTTACCAACCATGATTTTTGCTCAAACAGCGCAGGAAATAGAAAATCTGCTTAATGCCCCAAATATAACATGGGCAAGGGCAGCAAGCTTTGTGCTAAGAGCCTCAGAACACGGAAATTTTAACGAAGCAGATGCTTTTCGTTTTGCAGCAGAGCGCAGGTGGCTGCCGTCAAGGGCAACTCCGGACGGCGCAGCACAGCTTTCCGGAGTTGCTAAGCTTATGCTAGAATCTTTTAACATGAGGGGCGGAATAATGTACTCACTTACCGGGCACCGTCGCTACGCATACCGGGAATTAGTGCACCGTAATATTATCCAAGGCAGGACAAGCCCCGCCATGCTTGTTTCCGGAGCAGAACTTCTTTTTATGATAGGCAATTTTCTCTCCATACAGGAAGCGCAGGAAGAGGGGAGAAGATGATAATGAAAAAAACAAACAAACGATTTACCGCATTCTTGCTCGTATTGCTGCTGTTGCCTGCTATTTCGCTTTTTGCCGTAGACTTTGGCTTACTGCTGGATCAAACCGTTGCATACGACGATGGCGTCTTTTCAACAGGAATCGCTGTTCCCTGGTTTTCTGCATTGCTTAGCGATACTGCGGACTTGCATGTTTCTGCAGGCTTTACAAAAGAGTACCGGGACAATGAATGGACTTTTATTCCCGAACTGCTGCGGACAGAACTGCGTTTTCAATGGAATCGCAGCGACTTAACAATGGGACGTATGGTTTACACAGACCCCTTAGCCTTTGTTGCTCATGGCTTGTTTGACGGCGCACGAATGGGGGTTGACTTGGGTTCAAGCAGCCTGTGGATAGGGGCATGGTATACAGGACTCCTATACAAAGACAGCGCTAAAATCACCATGACAAATAGCGATATGGAAGCGTTTCTAAGAAAACTTGACTTTAGTGATTTTGCAAATACTTATTTCGCATCCAGGCGTTTGATTACTGCCGTAGACTGGGAGCATCCCGGAGTAGCCGAATTATTTAGGCTTAGACTTGCCTTTATTTGCCAATTCGACCTTAACAACACAGACAACGGAGGCTTGCACAGCCAGTATCTTATGACTAGATTTGGCATTCCAATACAAAACTTTGTTATAGACCTTGGGGCTTGTGTCTCATTGATACAATATGATGGAAACAATCAGATTTCTTTTGCCGGACTTGCAGGAATAGGCTTTCCAACCCCGGCGCCGTTTCATGACAGACTTAGCCTAAGCTGGCGGTTTGCCGGCGGCACTGTAGGCGATAATATTGTTGCCTTTGTTCCCATTACTAAAATACCGCAAGGAAATATTCTGGAGGCAAAGTTGTCAGGGATTACGATGCTGCGCCTGGATTATACAGTCAGGCTCCATGAGACTTTTTCTCTAAGCATATTTAATTCCTACTTTATTTTAAACGACAAAGGAACATTTACCGGGCTTTCTTCCGGAGTAGCAGAGGGGTTCTTTTTAGGAAATGAATTTTGGTGTCAGGCTATATGGAGCCCTTTTTCGGATTTACAGCTAAGGCTGGGCGGCGGCGTATTTTTGCCTGCATTGGGAAATGCCGACCCGAGCGCTTCAAACCACTGGAAAGTTGAACTGAACGCAGTATTTGCGTTATTCTAATAAAAACTCAAGGAGAGTATAATGAGAAAACTACAGAAAATAATGATGATGGTGAGCCTGTTCTGCATAATGCAGCTTGTTATTGCGGGACATATCTTTGCTCATAGCGGACAACACACAGGAGTAATTAGAGATTTAAGCGGCACAGTAGAATTGCGCCATGCCGGGGCTGAGAATTTTGTTCCTGCAACTGCTGGGGCAAGGGTTCCTGCAAATACAGTAATATCTACAGGGTTTAGAAGCAGCGCGCTGGTAGAAATTGGCGGAGCTGTTATAACAGTACGGCCTCTTACACAGATGACATTAGCAGAACTTAGCACTGCTGCCGGAACAGAAACAATCAATGTAAGTTTACAGACAGGCCGAGTGCGCGTGGATGTAACCCCTCCTGCAGGAACAAGAACCAGCATGGAAGTGCGAGGTCCAAATGTTACAGCATCTGTGCGCGGCACTGGTTTTGATTTTAATGCCAGAGCTTTAACAGTGGATCATGGTTCGGTTGCTTACAGAGGCAACCGCGGCGGAACAGTAATGGTAGGCGCCGGAGCTGCAAGTATAATATCAGATACCGGAAGAGCAGTTGACCCGGTAGAAGTTAGTATTGCAGCATTAACGCCGCCGGCGCCTGCGGGAAGCGATTCCGGCAGCAGCGCTTTTACTACTACTGCCCCGGGCGATAGCGCCCCGCGTTTTTCCGTTGGCGTAACATGGAACTAGTCTAAAGCGTCTTGGATATTCACAAAGCATTGCCGGCATTTCGCTTGGCAATGCTTTTATTCGCTGACGAAGTGAGTGTCGCGGGCAAGCCAACGTTTGCACATGACCGAACGAGGAGGAGAACAAAAGGTATTATACCTTTTATTTGCCGGCGAAGCTTAGAGCCAAACAAAAGGAAAACATTATGAATAAATTATACGGCATATTATCAACAATATGTATAATTCTACTATTGAGCGCATGTTTTAGCCCCTGGGATGGGCTGGAAGATATGGAATTCACCATTGGTACCGGTGGAATAGGTAATAATAATATCTTTGACGGTATGGCGCCTCACGACCTTAGGTTTGTAGTAATATTTACAGCAACAGATGGTTCGCGAACAATATTCAGAAGCGAAGGCGGTTTGGTTTCGGGTACAATTGCGCCCGGCACATATAATGTTTCTGTAAGAGTCTATAAGATTGCAGACGACCGAGCGCCTATTGCTATAGGTTTTATGAACAACTTTGTAATGACAAGCCACGGAGATAACAGCCTTATGGTACCAATAGAACCCGTACTTTGGGTCGAGAATCAGGCGGACCTGCAGCGAGTTGGCAGCGATACTCTTTGTTCGAAGGGACATATCTGGAGTCCGGACGCGTATTACTATCTTGTGGACGACATAACTTGGGCAGGGAGCTGGACGCCTATTCCTAATTTCTCCGGAACTTTTAACGGCAATGGCAGGACTATCAATAATCTCAATATTATTGCCGCCGCAACAACTCCCAATAATGGCTTGTTTGGAATAATAGGTTCGGGAGGCGTTGTAAAAAACTTCAATTTTATAAATGCAAATATTTCACTACACCAGAACAGCGGTCATAATACTGGTATTGTTGCTGGAAGTAATTTAGGCACAGTGAGAAACGTTAGTGTATCTGGCATTATTGATGCGCCTAATCTCGAGGGTACCGGAAGCCATAATACCGGCGGCGTGATTGGGCATAACAGAGGCACAGTAAAAAATAGTTTCGTAAATATCAACCTTACCAGTACTTTTCATGGTCATAACATTGGCGGCGTGGTTGGGCGCAACGACGGCACAATAACGCACAGCTATGCTACTGGCGTTGCTGTCAGAGGCACTATGAATGTTGGCGGTGTGGCTGGAAGAAATGCCGGGACACTGCAACGCAGCGTGACGCTGGACTTAAATATACACAATAGACACTCCGCGAACCAACTCGTTGAATTATTCGGACGCGTGGCAGGAGGCAATTACGGCACATTGATCAGAAATTATGCGAATAACGCAGTAAACTTCGATAATTTTTTAGGTGGTGGGGTTGTTGTTATTACTCCTGATCCAAACGGCAGACATGGCGGAAATATGGGGGCAACGCAAAGCAATTGGGAAAATTCCGTAAATGGACCCGGCTGGGTTATTCACTCAACCAGGGGTGCTGCCGAAGCTGCTCTTACCCGTAACGAGAATGCTTCTCCCTGGGTTTGGGATAGCGGTCTTAACAGACCAGTCCTGTGGTTTAACCCATGATAAACGAGTCTTTACCAAAACCCTTGATTAAGTAGAAAAACGAGTGTCAACCTGATAATAAGGAGACACTCGTTATGAAAACAATAATCGAAATTTACCTGTGTTACATCGCCCTTATGCCGGAAGAGAAAACAGGAATAACGTATCAAAATTTAATCAACTTGTATTTAGCTGATTGTGAATGCAACCAAAGAATAAAAATCCGCCTATATTCTAATTTTAGAGATATTTATTCTGATATTCATTTGCGTTTACCCACATTGCCCGCCGCTAGGTTAGAGGCGGGCAATGTCGTATACCTAGTACGTTATGTGCAATTGATCTAAATTTTTGACAATGTTATAAAAAAACATACAGCTTTCATGAGAAAAAGCTTTTTTTGTAGCTTAATAATCAAAATAGCTGTTGAAAAATAATTTTCGGTGTATTATAATGTGTATTGAGAGGTGTATTATGAGGACAAATGTTATATTAAACGACGAATTAGTCAAAGAAGCTTTTATGTATTCACAAGCTATTTCTAGTAAAAGGGAGCTTATTGAAACAGCTTTACAAGAGTACGTCAATAATAGAAAAAGAAAAAACATTAAGGAATTGAAGGGAAAAATTGAATTTAGAGATGATTATGATTACAAAAACATGAGGAAATAAATGATACTTGTAGATACGTCAGTCCTTATAGGGTACTTTAAAAAATCAGATGGTACTGAGTATGATAAAATGGATTATATTATTGATAATAATATACCGTATGGGATTTGCTATTATGTTTATCAAGAATTATTGCAGGGTTCAAAAAATGAAAAAGAGTATAAATTGCTGAAGGAATATTTAGATACTTTACCTTTTTATAATTTATTATATGGAAAACAATCATTTGAAAATGCTGCAATAATGTACATAAACTGCAGAAAAAAAGGTATAACCATCAGAAGCACATTAGATTTACTAATAGCCGAAATAGCGATTGAAAATAATTTATACTTGCTGCATAACGATACAGATTATACAAATATTTCAAAAGTCAATAAAAATTTAATGATATATTGAAAGCGACCAACAGCACATAACAAACGTGCCTGTTGCACTTGCAGCTTGAATTCGGGTATAGTTTTTTTGCAACCAAAGAATATAATCCTTATTATAATATTTCTGTGAAGTATTTTATTGGAGAGTGAATATGATAAAAAACAAAACGCGAATCATTTTAATACTTGCGTTAATACCACTATTAATCTTGGGCTGTTCAGAGATAATATTAGGTGTATTAACTATAAAAAATGATTCATCTAGTATTATAAAAATAAAAATTAATCGTTTTGAATCTAATACTGAAAGTAGTGAAGAGTTTATTTTAGCAGTTAATGAATCAATAAGAATAAAACCATTTCGAGCAGTAAATACATTTGCAAATAGGGGCTTTCCAATTCAGGTTATCATTTATAATGAAAAAGGTGAGGTAATCGAAGTGTTTGGTGGATTTGATATTTTTCAAATTTCAAGAGAATCACGTGCTAGGCAAGGAGGAATATTTTCTTCTGAGCGAACTACAGAATATTATACATTTATAATTACAGATGAATTAATCAAATAAGTCCAAACATCGAGCCTGAGCCTGTCAGAAAGCACTATATCTCTTTTGCTTTTCTTTGGTCATTCATGCGATTTCACTTTACTAGCCTCAATTTTTCTGATATTTTTATAATGAAAACTAAACAAAGCCAAGGAGATTACATGGCAGGCCACAGTAAATGGGCTTCCATAAAGCACAAAAAAGGTGCGAATGATGCCAAAAGAGGGAAAATATTCACAAAAATCATCAAAGAGATAACAGTTTCCGCAAAGCTGGGCGGCGGCGATGAGGCTGCGAATCCGAGGCTGCGAACTGCAATTCTTAAAGCAAAAGAAGCGAATATGCCAAAGGATAATATCGACAGGGCAATAAAAAAAGGCACAGGCGATCTTGATGGCGTGAATTATACAGAGCTTACTTACGAGGGTTATGGTCCCGGCGGGTTTGCAATTCTGATAGATACTCTTACGGACAACAAAAATAGAACAGTTTCAGAGGTAAAAAGCCAGCTTTCAAAATTGGGCGGGAACATGGGCGAGGCAGGCTGTGTTTCGTATCTTTTCAAGAAAAAAGGCATGATTACTTTTGATGCAGCGAAATATAAGGAAGACAGCATTCTCGAAGTTGCGCTTGAAGCAGGCGCAGATGATATAAGCACATCGGGCGGAACCATAGAGGTAATAACAGCGCCGGAGAATTTCGAAGCAGTGCTTGATGCTCTTGCAAAAGCAGGCTTTGAAAAAGAGATGGCAGATGTATTAAAAATACCCGACACTACAGTAAAACTTGACGAAGAAAAAACTCAGGCAGCTTTGAAGCTTATCGAAAAGCTTGAAGATCTGGACGATGTACAGTCTGTATATTCGAACCTTGAGATTCCAGATAACTTTGAGTTTAAAGATTAATTTTTGTCCTGTTGGAATGCGGGGAAGGTATAACATTGCTTAGAGTATTGGGGGTAGACCCTGGTCTGGCAAAGACAGGATATGGAATTATTGATTATGATAAATGCAGATATAAATATGTAACGCATGGAGTCGTAGAAACATCTGCAGAAGATGATATTTCCCTGCGCCTGCGTGAGATTTATGATAAGTTAAAAAAGGTAACAACAAAATACAAGCCGGACGAAGTATCTATCGAAGGTATTTATTTTGCAAAAAATGTGTTGAGCGCAATTCCTGTTGCGCAGGCGACCGGAGTTATTCATCTTGTTTGCGCACAGGCGAAGATTCCTGCTGTTGAATATTCGCCGCTTAAAGTCAAGCAGACAATAGTCGGAAATGGCAGGGCAGAGAAGAATCAGGTTCAGGAGCTTGTAAAGCTGCTTCTTAAGCTCGAAAAAGTACCTGAACCTGACCACGCTTCTGACGCACTTGCAGCAGCGATATGCCACTGCAATAATAGGGGTTTCAAACAGTAGGGGTTTTTTAGGGGATTTAATGTTTAACAGTATTACAGGAAAAATTACATATAAAGGCGCCTCTGTTGTTTATCTTGAGAATAATGGGATTGAGTGGGAGCTATATGCTTCTTCCAAGTCGATTTCACTTTTGCCTGAGTCGGGTAGCAGCGCCAGGATAATTACGCATCTTCATGTTCGGGAAAATGATGTTACGCTCTATGGATTTTTTGATGAAAAAGAGCGGATGCTTTTTTTTGAGCTTATAAAAGTTAGCGGCATTGGTCCGAAGCAGGCATTAAAAATATTATCCGGTATTTCCGCAGATGATTTTGTCTCTGCTCTTGACAGCGAAAATGTTTCCATGCTTTCGGCTCTTCCGGGAATAGGGCAAAAAACTGCGCAGAAAATTGTGCTTGCAATGAGGGGCAAGCTTTTAAAAGATAAAGAGGAAATTCCGTCTCAGCATGGTGATATTATAAAAGCGCTAACAGACATGGGATTTGATTACAGAAAAGCTTCAAAAACAGTAGAGAGTATTGCAGAAAATGCTGATATTAAAAATCTTGATTTTGCTGAAAAAGAAAAAGCAATTCTAAAAAAAGCAATTATTGCTTTAAGTTCCCAGTGAGTGCAGCACTATGAAAAAATCAAAAATACTTTCGGGCGAACTTTCTGAAGATGATGTAAATGAAAAAAGTTTAAGACCCCTTTGCCTTGATGATTTTCAGGGTCAGCATGAGATAAAAGACAATCTTAGGGTTTTTTTAAAAGCTGCGAAAGAGAGAAAAGAAAGCCTTGACCATGTTTTTTTAAGCGGTCCGCCCGGGCTTGGAAAAACAACCCTTGCTTTTATACTTGCAAATGAAATGGGCAGCGAGTTTAAGGTAACATCTGCGCCTGCTCTTGACAAACCAAAAGACCTTGCAGGGCTTTTGACATCGATTAACGAACACACAATATTTTTTATTGATGAAATTCATAGGCTCAAACCAGTAATTGAAGAGATGCTTTATATTGCAATGGAAGATTTTGAACTTGACTGGATAATAGGGCAGGGACCTTCTGCAAGATCTGTGCGAATACCGCTGCCCTCATTTACTCTTGTGGGCGCAACAACAAAATCCGGGAATGTATCGAGCCCTTTATACAGCAGATTTGGAATAAACATAAGAATGAACCTTTATAATCAGCCTGATATAATTAACATATTAAAACGCTCTTCGAAAATTCTAAATATACCGTGCGAAGAAAAAGCAATAAGTTTACTTTCAACCTGCTGCCGAGGCACGCCCCGTGTGGCAAACCGACTCTTGCGCCGGGTAAGGGACTTTGCGCAAATCAAGGGCGATGGTGTTGTGAGTGAGGATATTGTAAAATATAGCCTGGGGAAACTTAACATAGATACACTTGGGCTCGAAGCGTGCGACAGGGAGATACTTGATGTTATTATAAACAAATATTCCGGGGGGCCTGTGGGAGCAGAGACAATTGCGATTTCTGTAGGAGAGACTGTGGAAACGCTTGAAGATTTTTATGAGCCATATCTTATACAACTTGGAATGATAAAAAGAACTCCAAGAGGAAGAGTTGCAACACAGTTTGCATACGACCATCTTAAAATAGCAAAAAAAGAAGATACCAATGAAAACCAACGATTTTTATTTTGATTTACCCGAAGAGCTTATTGCGCAGTTTCCGACCGAAGATAGGGGAGCCAGCAGGCTTCTTGTTTTAAGGCGAGATGGCGGCGGCAACGGCGGGTCAGGGAAAATTATACACTCAACAGTAAAAGCGTTGCCCGATATTATCGATGAGAACACAGTTATTGTTTTTAACAACACAAAGGTAAGAAAAGCAAGAATCTTTGGAATATCGGACAATGGAGCAAAAACAGAGTTTCTGCTTCTGGAAAAAATATCAGACTATAAGTGGAAAGCAATAAGCAATAAGTTAAAGAAACAGAAGCCCGGCAAAACTTTTACTTTTCCGGCAGAAGTTAAATGCACTGTAATCGAGAAAGATGAGAAGGGCATTACAGTCGAGTTTAACAGCAATATAGATGATGCATACCTCGATAAATTCGGACATATGCCGCTGCCGCCCTATATCAAAAGAGGCGATGAACCTGGCGACAGCGAAAGGTACCAGACAATCTATTGCGAAAAAACAGGCTCTGCAGCAGCGCCTACCGCAGGGCTCCATTTTACAGAGGAAATTCTTGCGGACATAAAGAAAAAGGGAGCAACAATAGCATTCATAACGCTGCACGTAGGAATGGGAACCTTTAACCCAATACATTCAGATAAAGTTGAAGATCATGTAATGCACGAGGAAGTATACGAAATAAACGAAGAAACCGCAGAGATAATCAATAACGCAAAGAGCAGCGGGAAAAAAATTCTGGCTGTGGGAACAACTTCGCTGCGAACCCTTGAGTCTGCGGTTTGCGATGATAAAGCCGCGCGGGTCGCTGCCGGGAAGGGCAAAACATCGCTTTTTATCTACCCCGGGTATAAGTTTAAGATTGTTGACCAGCTTTTTACTAATTTCCATACTCCGGAGTCTACTTTAATTGTGCTTGTCTCTGCTTTTGCGGGTGTCGCGGAAATAAAAGAAGCTTACCATGAAGCAATCGCCAAAAAATACAGATTCTTTTCTTACGGCGATGCAATGCTGATATTGTAAAAAAAGCTGCCCTTTTGGGACAGCCTTTGTAATAACATTTAATTCAGGTTAGAACCAGACGCGGATGCCTAATTCCGGACCAATACCGCCGCGGATGTCTAAGCCACTATAAACATATGCTCCGATTCTGGGAACAATGGCAAGCCAGATATCTACAACATCAAAGTTTAAGTTAAGACCAATAGGAAGGCGGCCGCCGAAAGCTAAACCTAAGGTTCCGTCATCACGGTGATTACTATCCCAAATGTGGACACCAGCAAAAAGACCCGCATCAATATACCAGCCTAAAGGACCTGTGATATTTCCGCCAACAAGGGTTAAAAAATCAGCCGTAACTCCAACAAAGGTATTATGGTCACCGATGGAAGCACGAATTCCCCAGTAGATGTCGAGAGCGTGTAAAGCCAATCCCCAGTCCCAGCCAAAGTTGCTGCTAGCTCCGCTCCCATAGGCGCGGTGACCGCCGGCAACTATACCAATCCCAAAGCCATCTGGTCTGGGATCGCCGGCAAAAGCTGTGCCTGTTGCCAGAATTGAAAGAAAAATCAAAACTAAAACAATTTTTTTCATGAAATTTTCTCCTTTTTTCATAAAATTTTCTCCATTAATATATAAAATTACTTTATTTTGCAGAATACAGCAAGAAAAAAATTTTTTTGCAATTTTAAAGATAGTATTTTATTAATGATATCACTATGTATCAGAATTATATGCCCAGATTAGCCAAACACATATTTAGAAAATTGCAAAAAACGCCGTAATATAGAATATATGAACCTTTTGACCCGTATTTTGGCAACATTATATATATTTACAGTTGTATATCTCGCATTATCATTTGTTTACGGAAAAACAGGACTGCTTGCAACAAAAGAGCTTGTTGCTTACAGAGAAAAAATCAATTCAAATATTACAGAACTCAGAAAAGCAAATATCGAACTTGCGAGAAGGCTTCAGACATTAAATACAAGAGAAAAAATCGAATTAAAAGCACGGGAAATGGGCTTTATTGCATCTGATGAAAGAAGAATATTCCTTTCAGGGCTTGAAAGACCAAATGTCTACCATTCTGTAGGCAATATAATTTATATGAACAAAGTCCCAAAAGATAACAGTCAATTTATTAGAGCAATGAGTTTTATTTTTGCCTTGCTATTTTATATTCTTTCCACTGTACTACTACCAGAGAAAAATGGTACTAAAAAAATCAAACAACATAATAGACAAGATTACGGAGAAATTGCAAAACAACGGCATTATAATAATGCCGTGTGATACAATTTACAGTTTTGTCTTGCAGCACTCCCGAAGCAGAAAAAGGCATAGCTGCAATTAACCTGTTTTACTCAGGATTACAGACAGCCCGGCAACAGCTGCTGTTTCTGTTCTCAAAACCCTTTTGCCAAGACTATACAATACAAACCCGTTATTTTTTAGCAAAACCCTTTCCCTGTTGCTAAAACCCCTTTCTCCGCCAACAGCAAGTATGATTTCCTGGACCCGGCTGCACGAGCGACTGTTATTCACCAGTTCCAGAGATGCAAGCGGTTTTTCCGCTTCGTAGTTGTCCAGAGCTACTCTAATGCTCTTTGCGGGAAGGCTTTTAAGAGACTCATCAAGATTAGAAAATAAAAAAATATCAGGAATATCGCAGGCACAAGCCTGAGCCGCTCCTTCTATCAAATACTCCTTGTAGTTTTTCTCTTTCCATAGATTACTTTCAAAGTAAGATTTTTCGCTTTTATCAAAAAGCGCGAAATAAATAGCAGAAACTCCTATAGTAGTGCAGTTTTTTAGTATTCTTTTTGCATCAATCTGTCGGGTTATTGCAGTAAGAAGCGAAACAGAGCTTTTTTCTATTGGTTCTCCATCAGCATGAAAAGTAAAATAGAGATAATTAGCGTCGATTTTATCGATTTTTGCCTTGCCTGTTGCTTTATTAATAATACCCATCGAAAAGAGGTCGCCTTCTTTGAGTTTTAATATTTCGATAATATGTTTTGCCCGTTTATCGTTGATTTTTAATGGGGATTCTATTTCTTGCGGTCCAAAAAGCACTATATTCATTACTTGTTTTATACTATAAAATCTGACTTTAAGGATATTGCATTTTTCAACAGTCTGTCTATAATGTATCTATAAACAAGGAGATGGCGCTCTTTTATGGAAAAAACAGGCAATGTTTTGTTTCTTGAGGAATTTAGGGAAATTGCGCCCTATAGGGGTGATGATTTCCATGCAGCATTTGAAAGAATAAAAAAAAGCAAGACTTTGGTAAATTGGCTCAGAAAATCTGCATTCCGAAAAGCTCCTTCTGTTTTTAACCCTTTTCTTAATTTAGCAGCAAAAATATACCTGAAGTTTAAGTTTAAAAAAATTAAAAATCCCGATGATTTCAATCTTTTTTTTATTAAATCTGTTATAACGCCAGTAGTAAAAAAAACAGTTCAGGAGATAACGTTTTCCGGGCTGGAAAAACTTGACCCCAAAAAACATTATCTTTATATTTCGAATCATAGAGATATCGTTATTGACCCTGCGCTTACATTTTATGCATTTGAAAAATGCAATATGCCTACCAGCGAAGTGGCTTTTGGAAATAATTTGCTTATAAATGATCTTATATCCGACATTATGAGGAGCAATAAAGGATTAGTTGTTAAAAGGGGTCAGTCTCCCAGAGAACAGCTTCACTCAACAATTATACTCTCGAAATGGATATGGTATACGCTTAATACGCATGATTCTGTATGGCTTGCGCAGAGAGAGGGGAGAGCAAAGAACGGGGATGATACTACAAATCCTGCGTTAGTAAAAATGCTGTATCTCTCGCAAAGAAAAGGCGGTCTTGAGTTTTCCGATTTTATCAACAAGCTTAATATAGTTCCGCTGGTTATATCCTATGAATTGGACCCGTGCGACAGATTAAAAGCGCGTGAGCTTTGCCGCCGCGACACAACCGGCAAATATAAAAAAAGAAAAAACGAAGATTTTCTAAATATGATACACGGCATAACAATTTTTAGAGGCAGGGTTCATATTGCCTTTGGAGAGGCTCTTAAAGGAACATGGACCGACCATAACGATGTTGCCAATGCATTGGATGCTTTTATTCAGACAAATTACAAACTTTGGTCTTCGAACTATGCGGCTTATGATATTTTGCATTCTACAAATAAATATTCGTCAAAATATGATGCAGAATATAAGGATGCTTTTGTAAAAAGATTTGACAGACTTTCTCAGGAAGTAAAAGCTTATGCTTATGCAGCTTATGCAAAACCGGTGGAAAATGCAGAAAAATATCAGCAGCAGTAACCGTCGTCCGGGGTTCGCTATTTTATTAGCATTTTTGGCTTTAATAATATTTTCATTTTCCTGCTCCGAAAGCTCTCCGGAGATAAATCAGATTTTCTGGCAGATTACAAAATTTCACGACATCGAAAATAATATTTTTTACGACAGGCTCTCTGTTTTTCTGGAAGTTTATGACGAAGACGGAGTTGAAGACATAAGAACAATATATGTTATTCATGACAATGAAGAGCTTTTCTGGAAAATAAATGAGGATAACTGGGTTTTTAAAACATTCAATAACGAAAACTGGTTTGGCTCCAACAATATTGTTATGAATGATTTTTCCGGCTTTCCTTTTGGACGATACCGCGTAATTGTTATTGATGATGCAGGGGAGCGGGCCGAAACAACTTTTACAATATCTTCATACGACAGAAGGTTTAATGTAAATCACTTTCCGTCCGCAGTTATAGAAAATAACGTGATTATTTTTTCTGCAAATACGGAAATAGCCTGGTTTTATAATCAGGATATGAGATTTATGAGTGGAATGAATCTGGAAAATATTGAACACAGGACAGCTACTTTTCCGGCTAACGCAAGTATTATGTTTTTATACAGGTTCGACAGAGCAGGCGGATTTGGGTTAATGTCCGGTCCGTATAGAGTTGAAAGACCGTAGTTTTTGACTTCTAAGAAACTGTCTCGATTTAATAACTAATCTTTTTCTGATTATGGTATTTATAACAAATTATGGAGAAAAATTATGAAGAAACTTCTTTTTTTAATGTGTTGTGTTTTTTTTGCGTGTGCAGCTTTTCCGCAAAATGTTGTTTCAATTGGTCCTGCTGATACTGTCAGTATCAGCGAGCTGCCTTTAAGACGAGTTGCTCTTTTTTCTTCAGGCGTTGGGTATTTTGAACATTCCGGAACAGTCTCCGGCAACGCCAATCTTAGGCTTACTTTTGAAGTAAGCGCTGTAAACGATGTCCTTATGTCGCTGGTAATAAACGATCCTGGTCAGAGTGGTTCTCCGGTTATCAGTTATCCTTCCGGGGACACTCTCCGGCGAACGCTCCAAAGTCTGGGTATTGATCTTTCACGCAACCCTGGAATCGCGGAAATTTTTTCGAATCAGCGCGGTGCGGAAATTGAAGTATTTGCTCCAAATGCCATAAGCGGCCGTATACTGGGCGTTGAAAGACGGCAAACAGGGATGAATATGTTTGGTTTTGTAGAAGATATTTTTCTTTTATTGCATACTGGTACAGAAAACAGAATTATTGCTCTATCGGATATTGCTTCTTTCAGTTTTTTAGATCCTGCGCTGAATGCGGACTTACAGCGGGCATTGGATATTATTGCCTCGAACAGGATCGAGAGAAATCGGCATCTTTCGATAAGCCTTCCGGGAACAGGCACCCGTAATGTTTCGTTAAGTTATGTCATAGCTGCGCCGGTGTGGAAAGTTTCCTACAGGCTGGATCTGGGGCAGCGGCCGCCCATGTTCCAGGGTTGGGCAATAATAGACAATACCAGCGATACCGACTGGAAAGATGTGGAGCTCTCGCTTATTTCCGGGCGCCCTGTTTCGTTTATACAGGAACTCTATCCGCCGTATTATCATAGCCGCCCAACCTTACCCCTTGCAATCGTAGGAAGCGCTCAAGCCCGTACATTTGCCGGCGGGTTTGG
>WQTU01000107.1 GCA_009786125.1 Spirochaetota bacterium | reverse complement strand
ATATATTTCTGCCCTTGAGGGCGGTTAATCAAACATGATTAGCTGCCTTCGGGGACGAAGGATGGCGCGTCATGTAAAGAAGGAGTTTTTTTGTGAAGAATGGTTTTAAATTTTTGGGGATTCTCGCATTGGTTGCGTTAATCGGGTTTTCAATGATTAGCTGCGACAACAGCGGTCCCGGAGGCGATCCTCCTCCTGAGAGGGCGGTCTGGTTAGAGGGTACGAGCTGGCCTCCGGTGAATGTTTTAACCCCATTCGGGCTTGGCGGGAAGCCACAGCCAGCCGGCGCATCGGGCATAACATGGTCTTCTGCTCTTGGTTATTCTATGGATATTGAATTTCTAGGAACACTAGCTACCAGAAATGCTGTTACAAGCTGGTTAAATGCTAATGGCTGGACATTAGATTGGGAAGCATCCGATATTAATTGGCATGACTTTGGTTGGTTAAAAGAAGATTTTTTCGTGATACTTATGTCTGACTATATAGGAGGTGTATTTAAGTTCAGGTTAACTGCTAAGCATAGAGGCTGGCCTCCAGGGAATGTTTTAACCTCAGTGGGGCTTGGCGGAAAGCAGCAGCCAGTCGGTGTATCGGACATAGCATGGTCTTCTGCTCCGGGTTATTTTATGAATATGGAATTTCTAGGAACACTAGCTACCAGAGATGCTGTTATGGCATGGTTAACTGCTAGCCCATGGTTGCCTGGTTGGCAAAGTTCCGGATCTGGCTGGTTTGAGTCTGAATGGTCAAGGGGTAATTTCGAATTGAACTTTGGTTATGAGTATACAGGAAACGATTTCTATTTCTGGCTAAATGTTTGGGTTGACGACTTTAGCAGCTTCTCCGCTGATCTGGCTCCGTTTGGCAGCAACTTATTGGAAAATGAGAGCAACAATGACGGCAAAAGCGCAAGACCGAGCGCTGCCCGAAGAAGCAACACTAGACGATAAACCGCTCATAGTTAATTAGGAAAATATTACATATTTAAGGCTGTCCGATACACTTCGGGCAGCCTTTTTTTGGACTCCCAAAAGCTCTGCGAAGGTGCCCTATGAGGAAGATGTTCACTTGCTATAAATTAATAAAATATGCTATAATAGTTTTGAGGGTTGTGAAATGAATATTCGAGAAATTGTAAAAAATGAAATAGATACCCTGCCTAATGAAACTCTCTATGCAGTGCGGGATTTTTTGCTATTCCAAAAATATCGTAATATTCTGGAGATGGATGACAATACTTATTTAAATTCCATTCCTGGCATGGCAGACTCTATAAAAAAAGGCGTTGAAACTCCTCTTTCGGAATGCATTTCGCTCTCCGATGTGTGGAATGATGTATAAAATAAGTCTTACACGGCTGGCAGAGAAAGATGCAAAAAAAATTGAGCAGACCGGATTAAAACCAAAAACTGGTGATTTGCTTAGAATAATAAAAAAAAATCCTTTTCAAAATCCGCCGCCTTATGAAAAATTGCAGGGTTACGAAGCTGCATATTCACGCCGGATTACAGGGTGCAGCAAAATCTTGACCCGAGGAATACTATATATCCCCGAATTTTTCGAGCAACCACTTGCCTTTGCGAAGAACAAAGCCGGTAAGAGCGGTGTTGTTTACAATCACTCCGAATTTTTCGTCAAAAGGAATGTGTAAAACTATTCTTAGTGCAAAATTTACAAACCCTCTGTGTGTTACTGCGAGAATTTTCTGCCCCTCGTGCTCTTTGCTTACATAATCAAGAAAAGAAGAAACTTGCGCCATATATTCGCCTTTTGTGCCGCCGCCTGGGATTCTGTAGTCATTGTCGTTGGAAACAGTTTTTGCAAACTCTTCGGGAAATAGTTCGCGCGCAGAATCCCAGCTATGGCCTTCAAAGATTCCCATATTTCTTTCGCGTAATCTTTCATCTTTGTGGATTTCTAGATTAAGGGCTTCTCCTATCAGTGCAGCTGTATCAAAAGCTCTTCCAAGGTCGCTTGTATATATTTTATCTACGGTCATGGAAAGTTTTTTGAGAGCCTGCCCAAACATTCGCGCGTGTTCGAGTCCTTTTTCTGTAAGAGGGCTGTCTTTTACGCCCTGCATTTTGTCTTCCACATTCCATACTGTTTCGCCATGCCGAACAAGGTATAATTTTGTCTCTTGACCTGTTTTGCTCATTTTGTTCTCCTGTTTTGGCGTTCTTTTTATATATTAATGAAAACCTATTTGCTTTTTTTTTACAATAGCAGATATAATTTAAGCTAAAGCACACTTCGGTGACCCCGCAGCTTTAAGCTCAGGTTTGCTTTTGTTTAACGAATTTGTGCGGGCAGCACAAGGCTTGTTTTGGAATTGGATAGTAATTTTAGAGGAGATACTATGAAAGCATGTGTTTTATTGGGAAACACCAGAGAAAAAAGCAACACAGAAGCTGTTACCAGGATTTTTATTGATGAGCTGGCAGCCAAAGGGGTTGAAGTGAAAATATTCAGCCTGAGGGAAAAAAACATAAAGAGCTGTGTTGGCTGCGATGCTTGCCACAGTGTCATGGATTCTTTTGGCTGCGTTCTTAAGGATGATGTGCAGGAAATTGCGGGGGAAATTCTTACTTCGGATTTAGTGGTTTTTTCTTCGCCGATTTATACATGGTATGCAACACCGCCGCTGAAAGCGCTTATGGATCGGCTGTACGCATTCACCAAGTATCCGGAAAATGCGGATGCATTCAATCTGATGAAAAAACAGCGGTTTGCGTTAATTGCTACAAGCGGTGAAAAGTGCAAGACCAACTGCGATTTGCTGAGCAAAGGAGTCAAGAGAATGGCGAAGTTTGCAAAGCTGTCGTATATTGGATACTTTGCTGCGCTGGACAAAGGGTATGAAAAGAGTACGCGAAAGAAAGTTGCGGACGGCGCGCGCGCTTTTGCCAAAAAGTGTATTAAGAGTTTTAAGTGATGGGTATTTTCGGCGCAGAGTTATGCAGGCAATAGAGATCAGCACCTAGCAATATGAAAGAAGGAGATAAGTATGGATATTATCATTAAAAAACCAACTGAGGCTGAAAAAAGCAAAATGCTGAGTTGCCCTACATGGGAATGCGAGGCATCGGAATTTAACTGGCGCTATGACAGTGAGGAGACATGCCTTCTTGTTGAAGGCGAAGTGGAAGTAAAACATGCTGGCGGCAGCGCTTTTTGCAAAGCAGGCGATATGGTTACTTTCCCAGAGGGCTTATCGTGCGTTTGGAAGGTTACAAAACCTGTTAAAAAGCATTATATCTTTAAATAATGTATTTTAAATAATGTATATTGATAAATTTGCGAATATCTATATTCTTTATTAAATGAATAAACTTAACGATTATCTTCCTGATTCAAAATTAAATTTCTCCGGCAAAAGTTTAATACATGTTGTTATTGGAAACGAGGCAGCAGATATTGATTCAATAGCTTCGTCGATTGTTTATGCTTTTTTCAGGGAAAGCATAAACTCAAAAAAAGAAGAAATTTTTATACCTGTTATAAATATTCACGAAGATGATTTGCGGCTCAGAAACGAGGCTGTTTATCTTTTTTCCCAAACCGGGATTACGCCGGAAAATCTTATTTTTATTAATCAGATAAATCTTGAAGAACTGGCAGAAAAAAGAAAATTAAGAGTAATTCTTGTAGACCACAATAAACCCACTCACACACAGGAATTTTTTTCTGATTATGTTGAGGAAATAATTGACCATCATGATGATGAAAAAAGCTATTCGGGCATAACTAAAATAATTGAAAAAACAGGATCAACTGCAACGCTTGTTGGAGAAAAAATATTAGGGGCTGGTGCCGGTGCAGGGGAGAAATTTTTGCTGGACAGAGATAGCGCATTTCTTCTTGGCGCTGCCATAATGATTGATACTTCAAACCTTTCGTATAAATCGGGGAAAACAACTGCGAAAGATGAAAAGGTTTTGAGCCATCTTGTATCAGAATATAAAATCGACAGGGTGGAATTTTTTAAAAATCTTGTAATGCGAAAACGTGATTTATCTAACTTGTCGAGCCGTGATATGCTGCGCAAGGATTATAAAGAGTGGATTATGGGAAGGAAAAAAACAGGGTTTTCTTCTGTTAACCTTTCGCTTCAAGGGTGGCTGCAAAAAGATTATAAGCTGCCTGAGGAGATCACAAAATATTATATTGAAAATTCGCTTGATGTACTTTTTATAATGATTGCCTACTCGGATACGGAATTTAAACGGGAACTTATTTTTGTTAGCGGTGATTCTTCTCTTCTTGACAGCATATATTTTTATTTGCAAAAATGCGGGGGAAGGCTGTTTCCTGCGGATGTTAAGGGCTTTGACAAGGAAAAAATCAGGTTTTATTTTTTGGGAGAGACTCTCTGGTCAAGAAAAAGGCTTCAGCCTATTTTAAAAGATTTTTTTTCAAGCCATAATAAGTAGGGGTCGTAATGGCAATGGTTTTTAAAAAAAGCGTTTTTACTCTTTTTTTAATGCTATTCTTTGCTGTTGGCGCGGGGGCGATGCCGCCGCATCCTTTGAATACAAGACCTACAGAGAGGGCAGTAGTCGAAATCTTTGAAGATGGGGAAGAGCCGCTCTATAAATCTATTGTAAGAAACGCGCCTGCTTTTCAGGCTTTTGGAGCTCCCGGGGCGCGGGAGATGAATCTTCTTGTTATACTTGCTGATTTTGGCGCAGACCTTGCAGCGCAGCCTGTTGGGGGTGTGCCATTTGGCGGGGGTAATAATTTTAAAAACAAATACGGCTATGTTATTCTTGTTTTAGTGTTGATGTTTTTGCTGATGCAGATTTTTTTTCGCAGCAGAAAGCGTTATTTGTTTTTAAATGCGTGTCTGCTTGTTGTGCTGAGTTGTTCTGATGGGTTTATTGTAACTTCTGGCGGGCATCCCGGCACCCGGCTTGATTTTAATCCGAAATCGAAAGAAGTAATTAAAAATGTTCTTGGCGCTAATAACGCAGCAGCCCCCATACCTCTTTCAATGAAACAGTATTGGAAAGATATGTCCAACAACAACTTGATTCTTAACATTGATGTTGTTGGTCCTGTTAAGGTTTCCATGGGATGGCAATATTACGGCAGAAACAACCGGCATGGAAGAGACAGTTTCCCAGGGCAATTTGTAAGCGAAGCAGTCAGGCTTGCATTTTCAAGAGGATATGTCAGAGATTTTGCCAAATATGATAATAACAACGATGGTTTTGTAGATGTTGTATTTGTTGTTTTTGCGGGACCAGGGGAAGAACAGTGGGGAGTTTACAACCAGGTTAACAGAGATGCAATCTGGTCGCACTTCTGGAACCTTAATTCTGCAAGGCAATTCGGAGATGGAAACGGAGCTATATTTCTTGGGAACAGGTGGATTAACCGTTATATAGTTGCTCCTGAATATATTATAACTCCCGGAGATACCACAATAGGGGTTTTCTGCCACGAGTTTGCACATGCGCTTGGTTTGCCGGACTTATATGATACAACCAGAGAAACGCATGGGGTTGGCGCATGGAGTCTTATGGCAGCAGGCGCCTGGGGAAGCGGGAGCGGAAAAGATCCCGCGCCTCTCCTGGCATGGGAGCGCTATTTTTTAGGCGGCTCTGACTGGATTACAATAAATACGCTTACTGACACAAAAAGAGACTTTTACATTGGCGATAACGTATATAAAATCCCGCTTAACGCCAGAGGGACCCAGTATCTAATGCTTGAAAGGAAAACATATGCGCGCGGAGCAGGCAATAAATATGTGCCTGCAAGCGGCGTTCTTATTACCCATATAGACGAAGATATTATCAGGCGTTACAGGAGACCCAACAGGGTAAATGCCGGCAGGCACCGTGTGCATGGCGTAAATATTGTTGAAGCATTTGTGCCGATTGGAACAGATGCAAGCGGAGGCAGGGGAGCGCTTTGGAAGAACCCGAATACGGGGTCGTTCCATCATTACTCGAATATGGTTTTTCCAGCTACAGCTCACAGTCAAACATACAATCAAATACATGCCCCATTCCCAGGCGCAGACTTTCCTTTTCCAAACAGCAACTATTATATCAGCGAAAGTGTATTAAGCAAAAGCGGCTATTCAGGCATTAGCGTAACAGTTACATCAGAGAATCGCGTAACAGTGGAGTTTCCTTAACACTTAAACAGCGCCACTGCTTCCCTGGGAGCCGAGAGCCGCGGGCTAAACATAGTTTGCACATATATAAACACGAAGTATAATACCTTTTATTCATCAGAACAGAGCGGGCACAGCTTCCTTGCGCCTGCTATTATCAAAAACATTATAATCGGAAAAAAAGCAGGAAGAGCATACTGTACTCCGAAAGCGATACAAATAAGATAAACCACGCACATTATAACAGAAAGAGCGCTAAAAGATTTAAAAAGACGTTTTTTAAAATAACTGTTCTTTTTTATAAATATTCCTGCAAAGAGCGCCAAACTTAAAGGCGAACACCACAAAAAACTTAAATTCGAAGAAGTTACAGTATGCTCCGAAATAAACCATAAATAACCAATAAGAAGACTCGCTATACCTGTAAAAAGAAAAATAAATCCTTCGCATAACTTAGACATAATGCCTGATAATTTTAAAACAACAGATTTTTTGCTGAAAAAAATCAAAACAAGCGAAATTAAATAGATTATTAAAACAGATAAAAAGATGAAAAGAGGATAATCAGGCTTGTAATAAAAAGTTCTCTCCGGAGAAGCAAGCATCTCTTCTCTTATAACAAAAGGAACAATTTCATTATCTGCATTTTTCATTGTAGCTGCAGAAAAAGCCGCTTTCATATAAAGCGGAAGAAATAATATCTCATGCCCCTGAGGTATTCTGTCGGTTTTTTTTCCAAAAGCAAGCTGTATTCCAAAATTAGTAAAAGGCGTTGCACCAAGATAAGACATTATCATTTTTCTAAAGGTTTCTCCGTATCCCTTAAATGCAGAGAAATCTACAAGCCCGGGAAAAGTCCTTTCTATAGCATCTGCAATTCTGGTTGAACAGTTGTCCCATATAAAATCATACCTGTAAACCCTGTTTTCGGGTCTTGCGTTTTCTTCGAGAAAATCAAATAAAGCTTGACGCTGTTCCAAATCAAACCCGAGGACCTGTTCAAAGACTTTTCTTCTTTCAAAGACCGAATAAAAGTGCAAAGCTCTTTGAAAAGAAACTACGTCCAGATAATAATAAAGCCTGCCTTGCATGAATCTCAGAACAAAAAAATCATCTGTAAAATCAAATGTTCCGTAGTTATACATAAGATCAATCCCGTTTTCCGGATCATAAACGCGAAAAGCGCTGTGTCCAAAAAGAGAATAAATTCGATCTCCGGGATAAACAGTTATCATGCTTATTACAGATGATTCGGAAAGGATAATTCTGTCATCTGCAATATTTTGAGCGGTTACAGTAAAAATAGCTGCTAAAATAAAAACAGAAGTAAAAAAGCTTTTTTTTGATAATAAATTATTCAAAAAATTTCCTTTTGGGGTTTTGGCTGCAAAAAAAAACAACATCATAAAATAATTTAGCAAATATCAAGAAAAGATGCTATAATTGTTGCAGAGGATTAATTAGAATATTTTATGAGTAAAAATGTGAAAACAGGTTTCAAGCGCAAAGCAGATTTTTTTAAAGGAGGGTATTTTCTTATAACCCTTTCTGCTTTTGAAAAAGAAAAAAAAATACTTGTTCCGGGTCACAGGTTTCTCCCTTTTTTAAACCCTATGGTAATGCCGTGGAATATAAAAATAACGTCGCAAAATGGCGTACCTCTTAAACAAATTACAGAGCAGGCTCATCTTGCAACTCTTAAGCCCTTGTATTCCCTTTCCGGCGAAGAAAATCTTTTATTTCTTCTTATGGCTGACAAAGAAGGTAATTCTAAAATTGTTCTTGAAAATGAAAGTCATTTTTCGCACCACTTCTATTTTACTGCGTATGATTTATCGCCATTGTTTGAAAACGAAGATACAACACATGCGCTTTTTAATCTTTCGCTTATTTTAAAAATTAATGATTGGGAAAAAGGCATATATACTGTGCACATAAAATCAGCCAATAAAAACAATGACAATGCCGCTGAATGGATAAAGAAGCTCGAAAAAGGATTTAAAACAGTGTTTTCCAGCAAGAAAAAACTATTAATGGTGCCAGAAGTAATGAGCGACGCTTTTATGCACGGCGGGAAAGTTTTATTGGAAAATCCGCTTATAAGTCTGGAAGATTTTTTTGAAATATCCGAGGTTAACAGCATCTCAGATACAATAAGCCAATACAAAGAAGATCCTGTGCTGGTAGAAAAGAAAAATTTTATACGGGAAAAAACGCTCTCGCTTTTAAAAACATTTACTGCATGGCTTGAACATAATGATGAAAATGATAAAACGAACCGGGAAACTGTAAAAATTCTTGAAAAACAGATACTTGTTACAAAAAAAACATTGATAGCAGTGCTTGAAGAAATTTATAACCCTTTTTTAACAGAAGATATGATTAATACTATTCTGCAGGTTATTACAGAGTCGGAAAAATTGGTATCAAAAATTAAGTAATTTGCAAGCACGCCCGCGACTCTCGCTTTGTTCGGAAATAAAGGGAATTATCCCCTTTGTGTATTCATGCGTTTGGCGTGATGACCTAATGAGCGAAGGTTTCAACGAAGTTATTTAAGATATATAATCCTTACCAATTACTTCCGTGATGCTTTTTTTGAATGCCTCAGATGCAAATGATAAAGAAACATTTTTTAATTGCACCAATCCGATGTTTCGTTTAGAAAGCGTTTCAAGAAAACGAAGCTCATACAATTCACGTCTGTCCAGCATACTCTGAACATCTTCTTTGATAGTCGCAGCGATTCCAAGACCGATTTTCGCAAACTCAGATAACAGGGTAAGGCTTTCGAGTTCTATCGCAGGTTTTATTTCTATATCATTACCCGATAAAAACATATCCATTTGTTTTCTGGAGGTGCTGTTTTGTTCCAGCATAAGAATAGGATATTTTTGCAAATCCCGCAGGCGCATCACCGAGTCCGCTAAGTAGGCGTATTTAGCTCCTGCTACAAAACAATCTTGGATTTGCATGACGGGTGTTATTTCCAGCATAGTTTCGTCTTCGACTGGAAGGTTTATAAACGCAATCTCGATCGCTCCGTTTTTTAGTACCTTTACTAATTCGCGGGATGTACGGTTAACAACCGAAATACGAATTTCGGGGTGTGTTGAATTGAACTTGTCCAAAAAAGGGAGCAAGAACAAGCTGCAAGCAGTATCAGACGCGCCGATTTTTATTTCGCCGTCCCGCAGGTTCTTCATGTTCGCGATTTTATCCTGCGCGTTCTTTATCAGAGAAACCGCGTTATCGGCGTATGCGTAAAGGACCTCGCCTTCGGTCGTCAACTGTACCCCGCGGGTGTTACGGTCGAACAATTTGCAGCCAAGCCTATCTTCCAACTGCATGATCGCCTGCGAAACGGCGGACTGAGTAACACATAATTTGTCGGCGGCTTTCGTAAAATTTCCGTGTTTTGCCACCTCGCAAAAAAACCTGTATAATTCCAAGTTTATACTCATAGCAATTAGCGTTCCTTATTGTTGTTATTAAAAAAATTAATTTTACTTATTATTCTATTTTTATTAAAGTAATATCGCAGAGAAAAGTCAAGAATCATGTGATTGAAAAGTAAAGGACGGTCGCAAGAGGCTAAAGAATGGGCAATTTTTGGCTTAATTTAGAAGGGAGAGAACAGTGAGAAACAGAGTAAGTTTTGCAGCTATGGTAATCATCATCACAGTTTGTGCAGTAGGGTTTGCTATCTTAACGGCAGTATAAATCTGCCGAATGGTTTGAATCTTGATGTGAATTGAAGAATGTGCGTGTTACAAAGCGGATGAAGAACTTAGAAAAGAATTACTATCAAAAATCATATAAATTGAGGGAGGTTTCGGAGATGCCGAAAAGAACAGATATTAACACGATTATGATTATAGGGTCAGGTCCAATCGAAAATATTTACTCATTACAGGAATATCATAGAGGAGGCTCACGCGATGAAATTACAGAGATTCAAAATCGTTAAATTTATATGTCGAGAGGAAGAGATCATATGTGCGGGATTATAGGTTATGTAGGAAACGAGAACGCTGTTCCTATTATTGTTGAAGGATTAAAAAAGTTAGAATACAGAGGATATGACTCAGCGGGACTCGCCGTTTATGCGGATGGCGCTTTCGAGGTGGTAAAAAGAAAAGGGAGATTGTCGGTTTTGGAAAAAGAAATTGAGCAAAATCCCATAAGCAGTTTTATAGGCATTGGGCATACCAGATGGGCAACTCACGGCAATCCAACGGATGAAAACGCCCATCCGCACTTGGGTCATCAAAGTAAAATAGCGGTAGTTCATAACGGAATTATTGAAAATTATAAGCAGCTCAGCGAGAAACTTACGGCAAAGGGGATTAAGTTTTCGTCTGAAACAGACAGCGAAGTTATCGCGCAGCTTGCGGAGTATTACTATAAGGGCGACATCATGGAAACGATTATCGAGGTCGTAAATAAACTGGAAGGCTCTTATGCGCTCGGCATTATGTGTCTTGACGAACCGGATACTCTTATCGCAATCAAGAAGGATAATCCTTTGATTATAGGTGTGTCTGAACACGGTCAGTTTATCGCGTCCGATGTGCCCGCTGTACTGAAGCATACAAATAAGATCTATCACTTGAATGATAAGGAAATAGCTGTATTGAGCGAAGGCGCGGTACAGTTCTATAACATTGATAAAGAGCCGCTGCAAAAACCTCTCGAAACAATTACATGGAGTTCTGAAAGCGCGGAAAAGGGCAGATACCCGCATTTTATGCTGAAAGAAATTATGGAGCAGCCTAAAGTTTTATCAGATACCATTAACTCTGTGTTAAACAGAGGAAACAACAAAACTATCATAGACAACCTTGATTTTTCGCAATTTAATAAACTGGTGATAACCGCCTGCGGCAGTGCGTATCACGCTGGCGTTGTCGCAAAAAACGTGTTTGAGCAATTATGCAGAATAACGGTTGAAGTGGAACTCGCCAGCGAGTTCCGATATAAAGATGCCGTGATTGACGATAAAACATTTGTTGTCTTGGTGAGCCAGTCGGGTGAAACAGCCGATACCATAGCCGCTATGCGTGAAGCGAAATCCAAAGGAGCCGTAACTTTGTCAATCGTGAACGTAGTCGGCAGCACTATCGCGAAGGAAGCGGATTTTTGTATATACACCGCAGCCGGTCCGGAGATTGCCGTGGCGTCGACAAAAGCCTTTTCAACCCAACTTGTTCTTTTGTATGTTTTAGCCATACGTTTTGCGGTTCAGTTAGGCAAACTCTCGCAGGGAGCAGAGCAGCAGTTAATATCGGAAATCAAAACAATTCCCGGCAAAGCAACTGATTTATTGAAACAGGTCGATTTTATTCAGAAGTATGCTGCAACGTGCGTCGGATATAAGAACGTATTTTTCATCGGAAGGAACATTGACTATGCCATCGCACTTGAGGGTTCTCTTAAGCTCAAGGAGATATCCTATATGCACTCCGAGGCATACGCGGGCGGTGAGTTAAAGCATGGCACAATTGCTCTCATTGAGGAAAATACGTTAGTCGTAGCTATCTCAACCTGCAAGCGTTTATACAGCAAGATTATGAGTAATGTGAGGCAGGTTATAAGCCGCGGCGCGAAAGTGCTGCTCATTGGCGATTGTTCTGCTTCCGAACCTAGTGATAAGCTGTCATATATTAGTCTGCCGGAAATTAACGAATTGTTTTCACCGTCGCTTTCAGTTGTTGTACTACAGCTTTTCGGCTATTATGTTGCGGCTAACAAGGGATTAGATATAGATAAACCGCGCAATTTGGCAAAGTGCGTTACAGTAGAATGAAGAAATGAGGTTTGATATTTAATGGGCGGAATATTTGGGGTATGTTCAAAAAATGAATGCGTGAGGGACCTGTTTTTTGGAACCGACTACCATTCCCATCTCGGAACCAGCAGAGGCGGTATGTCGGTTTTCGATGGACGGCATTTTTTTCGCGCCATACATAACATCGAAAATTCACCATTCAGGACAAAATTCGAATCTGATATACCCAACCTCAAGGGATATGTTGGCATCGGATGTATAAGTGACAGCAATCCGCAGCCTATTATACTCCATTCAAAGATGGGAACTTTCGCGATTGTAACGGTAGGACGTATTAACAATAAAACGCAGCTTTCCGGGCAGTTAATATCAGAGGATAATGTATATTTTTTAGAACTAAGCGGCGGACAGATAAACGATACTGAACTGGCAGCCTCGCTCATTTGCAGAAAGGACAGTATTCCCGATGGAATTACTTACGCTCAAAGCGTAATAGACGGTTCCATGACCATGCTCGTATGCTCAGACGGCGGTTTATACGCCGCACGGGATAAGGCGGGACGCACACCGCTGTCTATCGGGGTAAAGGAAGACGGTTTTTGTGTCAGCTTTGAGTCCTTTGCGTATATCAATCTTGGATACAAAGCCTTTTACGAATTGGGGCCGGGCGAGGTTGTATTTGTTACAGCAGATAAAGTAACGCAGGTCATAAAACCGGGCACTGAGATGCGAATGTGTTCTTTTTTATGGACTTACTACGGCTATCCTACCTCTGATTACGAAGGCGTGAATGTTGAAGAAATGCGCTACAGATGCGGACGCAATCTCGCTGATCAGGATAAGACTGCCGGTATAGGAAATGATGTTGATTATGCGGCTGGTGTGCCGGATTCGGGTACTGCTCACGCTATAGGTTACACAAACCGATCAGGCACACCCTTTGCGCGTCCGCTGATAAAATACACACCGACCTGGCCGCGCAGCTTTACGCCGCAGGAGCAGAGTATACGCGACCTGATAGCGCGTATGAAGCTGGTGCCAATCAATTCGCTGATCAAAAACAAAAAGCTTCTTTTAATTGATGATTCCATTGTCCGCGGCACACAGATGCGCGGGGTTGCGGATTTTTTATACACTTGCGGGGCAAAGAAACTGCATATGCGTTCCGCTTGTCCTCCGATACTTTACGGTTGTAAATATTTAAAATTTTCCCGGTTGACATCGGAAAATGAGCTTGTTTCACGGCAGGTTATCAATTTGATAGAGGGGAAGTGCGGAGAAAAACATATTGAGGAATATATTGATTTTGAATCAAAACGATATAAGAACATGGTAAGCAACATATGTAAATACTTAAATCTAACTACGCTTGAATATCATTCGCTTGATGGTTTGCTTGACTCTATCGGTATTGATAAATGCAAGCTATGCACTTATTGCTGGAATGGCAAGGAATGAGGAGAGTAAAAAATGAAAATTAGATTTGACAATACTTTATATATGGAAAAAAATATTAGAAAGAATTGAGCAATAGGTAGATATGCTCTAGCGGAGTAAGGTAAGTAAATATGTATGATTTTGTTTTAATCAAGCCCTTATGCAGAGAAAAGAGCAAGATGGAGAGGCTCGATTACGTGCTGGAAAGGAGCCTTAAAAATTATAAATACAATACGATCGCCACTTCTGATGAATTTGAAAGAGCGGATTTAAAAGGCAAAAAGGTGGTTTTTGCCTTTTCTCTCGGTGAATCTGGGATCAATCTTGAATACTACGAGATACTGAAAAAAATCAGACTGGATAAAAACTCTATGGAAGGCTGCACGGGCGCTTTGATTGTAGACGGCGCCAGTGAATTTTACACCAAGGCCATAGCCAGAGAATTAACCTTGAGCGCCAATATGGCAGGGTGTACTTTTATCGGCAAATCTCTCGTCGAAGGCACGGGAACACTTAAAAATTACAATATAATCGCAAAAAATTTATCAGCGGATAACCTTGAGGCATATATTATAACGGCAGAAGCGCTGATTAAAAATTTGACAGACTTCAAATCTCCTGTGAAAAGCACGCCCCGGATTCTTGTGGTACATGCCGGAAGCAGTAAAAAGTCAAACACAAAAATGTTATGGGATATAGTCAGAGAGAATCTTGGAAATGTCACAATTGAAGAGATTGCGCTGCAAGATGGTGAAATAAAGGATTGCAAGGGCTGTCCTTATGTTACATGCCGTCATTTCGGCGAGCAGAGTTCCTGTTTTTACGGGGGTGTAATAACGGAGCAGGTTTACCCCGCAATTTTGACATGTGATGCGCTTATCGTCGTTTCACCTAATTATAACGATGCGCCGACTGCCTACATCTCGGCATTTATAAACAGGCTGACTGCCTTGCTCAGGGTGAATCAATTGTCCGGCAAACAGCTTTTTGCTATCATTGTGTCGGGATACAGCGGCGGAGATTTAGTGGCGGAGCAGTTAATCGGCGCACTGAATATGAACAAGCCCTTTATACTTCCGTCGCGGTTTGCATTGTTTGAAACAGCAAACAATCCCGGAGAAATCAAGGAAATTCCAGAGATAGAGAAATCAGCCAGTGCGTTTGCCGAAAACATATTAAAGCAAATTAAAACTTGACTCTCAGATTTCCATACGAAGCTTGAATCCGTTCAAACAATTTTTCGGGCAGCTCTACATTCTCGATTTCGGTTTTTCTGTCTGTTATTCTGTTTAACGCTCCGAAAAAAGCGCCGTCCGGTCCGTCCCCTATATAATTTGAGCTATAATGCCATTCCCCTTTCAGCATTGACAGGATAGACAGCGCCCCTGAGGAAAGAGCCGGCGCCATGAAAGGTTTAAATCCCATTTGTCTGATTCTAATATTCTCTGTCACGACTTTTTGCGTCAATTCTCTTGAAATATCATTGTTATAGTTTAAAATGCTGTCCGCTATTACCAAATCCTGCCCGTGGGGGCCGAAGGCGCGCCCTTCTGTTGCATAACGTGCGAATTTTTTCTCTTTTTGCGCGTAATATAGAGCTCTGGCGTTCATGATTCCAAGCCCAAAACCGCGAAACTGCCCCGGACTTAAGCCAGACATCATATACGCAGCTTTACACAGGGGGTCTACAGGGTCGGAAACGACGGCAAATACTCCGGCAAATGATTTCAAAGCAGCGAGCTTTGCGTAGTGCTCTACGATTTTTCTATTTCCTTCATATTGCGCCATCCTTACATCCGAAACGCCGGAATTGACAGCCGGAACCCCTTTTGACGCACAAAATACAAATACATCGCAATGGAACAATTCATCTTCATCAAGAATTGCAACTGTTTCGGGGAGCAATCCGGATTTACAGGGGTATGCAATCTGATTCATTTCCGCTTCGTAGCGCTCAATATTATTTTTATTGATATCAAATATCCCGACTTTATTAATCACTTTCCCGCCAAGAAGCACGAGCCCTGTAAGTAAGATGCCGCCCACATCCCCAAGCGCCAATATATTTATATTGGCTTTTTCCCCAATACCCAGCGGAAAAAGGTACTCTCTGTTCGCGGCGCTTTTAAAAATCCCTGCGCCTTCATACAAATCTGACAAATAATACATCGCATCCACCTATGAGAGAATATTTTCGAGGCGTAACAGCATCTCAATATCATTCGCCGCGCAAACGGAAGCCGGCAAATTCAAGTCATAGTGCATACTGTGGCCCCTTTCCGGTATTCTAGGGATTGAAATGACTTCGCTCAATCTGTTTAGGGTTAGGTTGCGCTCAAATATGGTTTGATATTCTTCCTCTAATACTTTCAAAATCCGCAGGGTATTTTTGAGGCATGTCATAGACAAATCAAACACGGACCTAGCCGGCATTTTAGCTAAAAATCCCGGCGCCGTATAGGGAAGTATCAGGTTGATTGACGGAATAATTCCCGCACTTACAACCTGCGCCGCTTCAATACTGTCGCCCCCGACGAAGGGGTACATAGTAGTATCAACAAACCAGCTTCTCATGTTGGGAATATAGTAAGCGCTGTCCACTTCCCTGTTTTGTATCTCCATTAAGTCCTTCCCGCGTCCTGACAAAATTCCGACTATGATTTTTTTCACATTCACCTGCTCACTCTTCAGAATCGGGTCAAGCCATTCGATCCGATGCCCTTTATGCAGGATATCATCAAGCAAAATAACAGACTTGTTGAAGGACTTTATCGTTCTGATCTGATTTATGATTGGAGAGTAAAACGGAAATTCTTTGATTTTGAAGTCATTAATCATTCCGTTATATACTTTTTCTGTATGAAGGGACTTTGTGACCGTGTTTGGCACCACCATACCTTTTAACATTGCGCCGAAGGGAACACACATCAAAGGTCCGAGCTTTCTTTCTTTACTCGGCTCCATAGGTACATTGTTTTCGTCTGCAATCATTTTTACCAGTTTGTTGTGAAGGATATCTGAACTTATTGAAAGAACGAGGTCTCCTGGATACAGCTTTGCCAGCGACCGCTGAAGTTCCCTGTGAGCTTCGTCTATCATTGAAATCACGCGCTTGTTTTCATTGAATGGAGGTTTGATGTTTGTTTCCATATTTTTCAATATGACTGCGGGGAATTTTATGTCAACAGCATATAATACCTTGGAGCCGCCTGAAAAGACAAGCTTCTCAAAGCCTTGACGCTCTAAAACGCCAACTATTTCCTCGTCTTGTTCCCCTTCATAGACAGCATATGTAAAATCAAACTTCAGACATTCCGAAAGGACTTCCGTAAGGAGCAGTTGTATCGGTTCCCTTATGGCTGTTTCCTTTAAATAATAAATGTGGTTGATAAACACAATTTTCCCGGAAGCCCGCTCCCTGATATATGTGGACGCTTCCTGGTTTTTCAGCTCGCTGTAAATATCCGAAGACTTCAGTTCCTTGTACGCGCACATGGCAGCAAGTGCGTTGTCCGCCGCGCCATCCCTAATGAGCAGCCGCCTGCCATTGCCTTTTTTTTCTGATTGGATCACGATGCTTTTGCCCCGCATTATGTGTTTATATAGAGGCTCGCGTAAGTAAAGGCTGTTCTCATAAATAAAATTCTGTACCACCGGGTCGATAAGGTTTGATATATCCCTGTTGAAATCGATATTTTCACGTATCCTCGTCGAACTGATGTCTTCCAGATGCGGAGGAAGGGTCAGCTCTATGATATTTCCTTTGATTTTGCCGTACTGTTTCGGAAATTTGTCAAACTGCTCACTGCCTTCGATTCCGCTTGCACGCGTGAAAATAATATGGTTAAAATGGTGGATTGAGTTTTTGGAGACATCCGCTTTGTAGGAAGACGCATTTACGACAACGTCGCTGCCTACCGTTATATAAACTCCTCTGTTAGACCAGATATCTGCAAGGTGCTTCAAATCAGAAGGGTTCGCTATATTTACCGGAATATCATCCGGAAATATGTAAACATTACTCTCGTCTGCTATACTCATGGTAATGATTTGCCTTCTTATCATGCGGGGCTGTGTTTTTTTCGACCATGAGAACTCATCCAAGGCTAGATATACCTCAAATCCCAAATCTCTGACAGCTTTGACAATTCCCTTGTGGCTGAGGGAAAACGGATCAAAAGTCCCCGGAAAGAAAGCGATCTTATCGGGCTCCCTGATAGCAAACTTCTTATGGTCCATAAGATAGTCTGATATGAATCTATAAATATCGTTTAAAACCGCGGCATCGTTGAAAAGGGATAATTTCATTTCTTTTCTATCTGACAGCAAGATCAGCATTTTTTTATAAATATTCTCAAAAATTAAACACTTCTCTTCTTGCGAAAGACTTGGCACAGCAAAAAAGTATTTTCCGATTACATGGAAGGCTTCCTGACTCACGGCTTCCCTGTAATTTGCTAGTCCTCTGAGAAGCATACCTAAAATCAAGCTGCGGCGGTCTTCGTACTTGGCGGAATCTTCAGAAAACCGCTCCTTATATGACGAATACTTTTGTACGATAATTCCGAGTGTGTTAAGCGTAACGGAACTCACCCTGTCGTTTGTGCTCTCTTGTAACTTCCTTAAATCCGATATGAGCTCATCCAATTCGTTCGGATGCAGGTAAAGCGCCAATTTCCCCAAGTACTCGGGGATATACTTTGAAACCTGGTATTCACCGATTTCAAGCCCTTTGGTCAATTCTATGACAATCTCATTTCTTTCATCGATCTTAAGCTTTTCTATGATTTCTACAAGACCCGCACCCGCTCTGTGTCTTACTGCAACACGCTCGCTGACCTTTAAGAGATTTGAAAAATGCGTCGCAATATGCAGCAGGGTTTCCCTTCTCGCGGAATTCGAGAGTTCCAGTAAAAATTCAATATTAGCGATTTTAACAATCCACGGTGTATTGACTTTTAAGTTTTCTAAAAATATTTCAGAAACCGATTCCTTTTTGTTGTTCAAAATCTCAGCAAATATTAGCTCTTTTTTGTGGATTTTACCGATGTTTTCAAATATTTTCGCTTTCAGGTATGATATGCATATAGCTTCATCTGCCATATCGGCTATTACCGATATGGCAATTTTTGCACATTCAAATTTGGATTCATCCAACTTTGAATCGCTTTCAGATTCGTAACTAGAAATACTGAACAGACTAACGGAGCTGCCGGCAAAATACTTTGTAACATATTCCACGAAATTCAAGATCGCGACTTTGATTTCAAGGGATTGCCGCAAGCGCAGCCTTAATACAAAGCCCATCAAAGCTATTATCTCTTGCTCCGTGCAGAGTTCCAGCGGGATACACTGTATAGAGTCAATTAGTATGAAAGTTGTCGATTCGTCCGCGACCGTATCTTTGTAATAGCTCAATAGCTGCTCCGCATAAAGCCTTTTGTCGCATTCATCACAATATTTGAAAATATTGATAACGATCACCCTGAGCGCGAAACCGATCCAGCGCTTGTGCTGCTCTGTAACTTTATGACCGGGGAATATTACCGCGGCCAGATATTTTTTCCAAAGGTCTAAAGCCGTAACATCCGAGTCCGGCAAAGCTACATCTTTTGGAAACTCTTTTCTGTATTCTTCATCAAAACCTGCTATCATTTTTCCCATAAGTGATGCTGCTTGTCTTCGAATGTCCCCTTCCCTGTGCATTAACATTTCGTACATCAGCTGCAGTGTCATCATCTTTTGTTTCTGATCCATATGGGTTGAATACTCTTCAAAGATATTGATGTATACTCTTATATTTTTCCACCTGGTCTCGCTTCTTGTCTCTTCCAGCAATCTCCCGAAAGAAGCTTCATGGTTAAAAATGCTCATGACTCTTATGTTATGCTCAATTGCAAGCGCTTTAATTCTTTCTATGGCTTCATTGGGATTCATGATAGCCGGATCTTTTATTTTTGCCGCGTACAGGTTACCGGCTCCGAAGTTTACATCAACTCCTAAACTTACCATATAGTTTTCAAAATCCTTGATTTTGGAGTAAACTTTCATATATCTTTGTTTTTTATTTTCATCTACATTATCCAGTTTACCGAGTATGACACTGAAAGATTCGGCAAGGGTAAATATACGGGTTTCTTGCTCTCCGTTTTCATTTTGACCATCCTTTACCCTGAAATCCGAATAAATCAATATTAAAGATTCTATCGATAAGTCCTCAAGCTCCAAATCCCACGTAGAATGATTCGCCGCAATATGTGCGGTGGCGGGCATTTCAAATCTTTTCAGGCATTGATCTGTGTAATAGTAATGAAGATACGGAACTCTTTCGTTTTCTGAATCTTTGCAGCCGAATTTTCCGATATCATGACAAGCCGCTGCACCTGACATCAGAGCCAGGTCTATGGGGACATCCTTTTTTTTAACCTGCTTCGCAATATGCATAGCGAGGGAATGGACTCCCGCAATATGGTCAAGAAGCTTATGCGGCATAATCTCCCTGCCTATCCGCATAAATTCATAGATGTATAGTTTGTCATACAGTTTCAAATAACGTGCATATTCGTCTTTTGCCGGACAGGTTTCGATTTCCTCATAACTCAGGTTATCTATATACTTCATCGGATTCTCGTTCGGCCTCTTTTTTTCATATTCAAAGAAAACCTTCAGCACTGTGTATAAAAAGCTGGTTGCCGCATCATTTCTCCCGAAATCTTCCTGCACAGCTTTTTCCGGATATAGCCTGCCCACGGTATCATCATATAAATACCTGAGCCATCCCCTTGCAGGTTCGGCAGCCAGCTCGCTTAAACTGTTTTGGCAAAGCAAAAGCACATCCCTGCATGTAAACGCATCTTTGCTTATGAGCTCTGATATACCGGAGTTCCAATCAGACCTTGAAAGAATCTCAAGCATTCTTTTTTTAGATATTTTTACATCTGCAAGAAATTTTCTGCCGGTAACATGCTCTTTTATTTTTTTATATAGTTCCAATGCAGCTTTTTTGTGCACTTTATTTTCCTCTTCTTTAAACTACTGGGATAAATTAACTTAAATTAATACATAAAATTTGCGTCTTCAATGAAAATATTTTACCACTTGAATATTGTTTAGTCAAACAAATAACAATTAGCGCTCCTTATTGCTGTTATTAAAAAAATTAATTTTACTTATTACTCTATTTTTATTAAAGTGATATTGCAGAGAAAAGTCAAGAATCATGTGATTGAAAAATAAAGGATATTACGTGCAAGCACGCCGCGACACTCGCTTCATTCGGAAATAAAGGAGAGCACGTGAAGGCTGTAGGAACGGCCGCAAGAGGCTAAGGAATGGGCAATTTTTGGCTTAATTTAGATAGAAGGAGAAAAACCGAATGTCGAATCTCAAAGGAACAATGGAAGATTTCATTAGGGAAACTTGCGAAAACATTAATAGAGAAGCCGCCGGTCGTCCTGTACTCTGCGCGCTTTCCGGTGGCGTGGATTCCGCTGTTTGCGCCATACTCGCGCACCGTGCTGTCGGGGATAAGCTTACCTGCCTGTTCGTCGATACGGGACTTATGCGCAAAGACGAAGGCAATCAAGTAACGGCGTTGTTCCGCGATGCATATTCAATTAACCTGATCCGCGTTGATGCAGAAGAAAGGTTTTTGACCCGGCTAAAGGGCGTGACTGATCCGGAACGCAAACGCAAAATAATCGGCGAGGAGTTTATCCGCGTTTTTGAAGAAGAAGCAAAAAAACTCGGCCAGGTCGGCTGTTTAGTGCAAGGCACTATTTATCCTGATATTATCGAGAGCGGCGCGGACGGACATAAGTTAGTAAAAGCTCATCACAATGTAGGCGGAATGCCGCTTGACATTGAATTTGAAGCTGTAATTGAACCGATTAAAATGATGTATAAAGAGGAAGTCCGCGAATGCGGCAGGATATTAGGCTTGCCGGAAGCCTTTGTAAACCGCCAGCCATTCCCCGGACCTGGATTGGCTGTGCGCTGTTTGGGAGAGTTGACAAAACCGCGACTTGACCTTCTGCGTGAAGCAGATGCAATCTTCTGTGAGGAAGTCGAAAAAGCAGGGCTGCAAAAGGAAATACAGCAGTATTTCGCCGTATTGCCCGGTATCCAAAGCGTTGGTGTTCGTAATGATGAACGATGTTATGAGGAAACAGTAGCGCTACGCGCTGTAACCACGAAAGACTTTGTAACCGCAGGCTACGCAAGGCTGCCGTATGAGCTTATTGATACTGCGGCAAAACGTATAACAGAAGAAGTAAAAGGTGTGAACCGTGTTGTGTATGATGTAACGCAAAAACCACCCGCCACAGTGGAATGGGAGTGAACTAAAAAAATGAAAATCGGGTTTGACAGTGCTTCGTATATGGAAAAGCAGACCGAACAAATATTAAAAAGAATTGAGCAATGGGGAGATAAGCTCTACCTGGAATTTGGCGGAAAGCTTTTTGACGATTACCATGCGGTAAGGGTGCTGCCCGGTTTTGAGGTGAACGGAAAAATCCAGCTGCTGAAAAAACTGCGAGATAAGACTGAGGTTATCATGTGTATCAGCGCGGCTGATATAGAAAGGAATAGAATAAGAGAAGACCTCGGAATTGTGTATGATATGGAAGCCCTGCGCCTCATCGACAGCATCAGGAAAATGGGTCTTTTCATAAGCAGCATCGTCATCTCGCAGTATAACGACCAGCTGTCTGCTGATATATTCAAGAACAAGCTTGAACACCGGGGCGAAAAGGTATATATCCACAAGTTCACGAAGGGATACCCGACCAATATAGACCTTATCACAAGCGACATGGGTTATGGTGCCAACCCGTTCATTGAAACGACAAAGCCGCTTGTGGTAGTTACAGCGCCGGGGCCCGGAAGCGGAAAGCTGGCAATCTGCCTGTCTCAAATATATCATGAACATAAACGGAATATAAATGCTGGGTATGCGAAGTTTGAAACCTTCCCCATTTGGAATCTGCCCTTAAAACATCCTGTCAATCTCGCTTATGAGGCGGCGACCGCAGACTTAAATGATGTCAATGCGCTTGACCCCTATCATCTGGAAGCATATGGTGAATCAGCCGTAAATTATAACCGCGACATTGAAGTGTTCCCGATTGTAAAAAGCATACTTACCCGCATTATGGGAGCAGATAAGGTTTATAAATCTCCTACGGATATGGGCGTCAATATGGCGGGGTATTGCATTACCGACGATGAAGCGGTTAAGGAAGCTGCCAAACAGGAAATCGTAAGAAGATACTTCAAGACTTGGTGCGCATACAAGGAAGGGCGGTTGGGAATAGACGCAGTTGAAAAGCTTGACCTCATTATGAAGCAGCTTGGGATCACTTCGGAATACGGATTGGCAGTAAACCCCGCGCTGAATAAGTCAAGGGAAAGCAAAAGCACCGCGATGGCGTTGATTCTATCCGACGGCAGCGTGATAACCGGCAGAACGACAGATATATTAACCGCGGCGTCAAGCCTTGTATTGAATTGCGTCAAAAAACTGGCGGGTATCCCGGACGACATTCATCTTATAGCGCCTAATGTATTGGAGCCCATGATGATGCTGAAAGAAAAAATCCTGTGTGATAAAAATCCGCTGCTTAGTCTTGAAGAAGTATTAAACGCTTTGAGTATATGCGCCGCAACCGACCGTTCGGCTGAAAAATGCCTGTATCAACTGCAGGAGCTGAAAGGCTGCGAGGCTCATTCATCGCACATGATACCAAAAGCAGATGAAAGCGCGCTTAAAAAGTTAGGCGTCAACATCACATGCACTCCGGAGTTTCCGTCGGATGACTTATATTACACTTAAACTTACAAATACTAAAAGTATAGGAGGAAAATTGTATGAGAACATTTGGAACACAGGCAACAGGGATTCGCACACCCATTATACATGAAGGGGATAATCTGCCGGAAATTGTTGTGAATT
>WQTU01000106.1 GCA_009786125.1 Spirochaetota bacterium | reverse complement strand
TTTGATGGCGTAATTCCAATTTCCCTAAATTGCGAACAGCTGCATCATTGGCATAATAAAATCTTTCTTCTGCGGTTTTTAGCGGCAATAATTCAAGAATGTGCGACCAACTCAATTTTGTCGCCAGTGGCGGCAAAATCTTCTTATCTGGGAAGCGTTCTGCAAATAGGGTCATTCTGTATAGGTTGCGTTCAGTAAAGCTTTTTCCGTATTTTTTGACCAATTGTGTCGATAGCGTCGACACAATTCGTTTGCCGTATTCGGCGCGATCACCCTCCAGAATATTTGATTTTATGTACCGCCCCACTTCCTAAAACATCAATGTTACTTCCTGATTAGCAAACATTCCGGCACGAGCTTTGCGAGATTCGATGATTTTTGATATGTGCTGAAAGAGGGTGGATTCGTTTATTGGAGTTGTAAGTTTGACTTCAGGTTTATTCTTTTTCATTTTTTACATTGTCCTCGCATTAAATTCTATATTTCATAAGTTTGTTACCCGCATTATACAAAAAAGATGAGAGCACCTCAATTGTCTCCACAGTGTAGAGACAATTTTAGCGTTTGTAAAAATCTCACAATTCAGTTTAGCCCTGTTTAGGTTTTCTCAATTTTTTAATGTCATCTTCGATCTCTTTCAGGCTACTTTCTTTTTGCATTTCAACCTGAAGCTCACGATATTTTTCATATTCCAATTCTGATCTTTCCATCATCATATCATGGCTGATTTTTCCGGCATGATGAAGCAATTCTCTTCCGTTCATTTTGAGGATGACATCAAGGCGCTCAATCCAATCTTTCATATACATAGGGATATGCTGCTGCGCCATAGCTTCTGCAAAAGCCAGATACTGTTCAACTAAAAGTCCGAGGAGCTTAATTTCATCTTCGTTTAGATAATTTTTTGCGATGCTTACATCAGATTTTTTAACAGGTATGTCGATTGCCTTGTCGTATGAAAGCATACCTAAAAGCGGCAAACTGGCATCAACACGCCGATAAACCAGTTCTGCAGTTGTTTGCTGGCTAATTGCCCACAAAAGCTTATTTTGAACAATTTTGAAAAATTCGATGGTTTTTTTGTCCTTTGGATCATAGTCAATACTCGTTTTGTAAATATCCTTGATCTTTTGATAGAAAAAACGCTCAGAAAGGCGTATTTCGCGGATTCTATCCTGCAATTCATTGAAGTAAATCATTGATTCGCCGGATTTAAATCGTTCGCTGTTTAATGTCCAGCCTTTGATGATGTATTCTTTCAGGTGCTGGGTTGCCCAGATACGGAATTGTGTTCCTTGCTGCGATTTTACCCTATAGCCTACGGAAATAATCACGTCGAGGTTGTAAGCCTGAACTTCCTTTTCCTGGGTTTTCCCTAATATGGCGCCATGCTGGGTGGTGTGTCGGAATTTCCGACACACCACTTCGCTGTCAAGTTCCCCTTCTTTAAAGATATTTCGAATGTGTTCAGTAATGGTGGTTCTGGCTTTTCCAAATAATGCAGACATCTGTTCCTGTGTAAGCCAAACGGTTTCATCTTCCAAAACTACATCTATTTTGATGGAACCGTCTGTGGATTTGTAAAGGATTATTTCGCCGGGGGGTTTAGTTATTGCTGGCATTGGGGGACCTCCTTGGTATATCAAAAAACAATTATGGATAAATTGACAATCTTAAAATAAAAGAGAACAAGTCCAACCAGCATAATTAAGACCGCTTCACGTCTTTATATTTGTTTCCTGATACTTGATTTCAAGTAATTAAAGTAATATGTAATTGATTTACTAACATGCCTAATCTTTTATTTCTATTTTTTGTTTTCAATTCACATTCCCAAATAATAATTACATTCCACCCTAATTTTTTTAACAATTTTTTATTTTTTGAATCTCTCTCAATATTTGATGTTACTTTCATTGTCCAATAATCAGCATTGGATACAGGTAGTTTGGCAGCCTCACAGTTTTTGTGTCCATGCCAGAAACAACCATGAATAAATATAATTGTCTTGTATTTTGGTAATACAATATCTGGTTTTCCTGGCAAATAATTCACATTTTTTCTATACCTGAACCCCATTGAAAACAAATATTTTCTAACCAAAATTTCAGGTTTTGTATCTTTGCCTGACACTTTTGACATAATTTCAGAGCGTTTTGATTTGGAAAAAGTGTCCATAGTTATTTTAGATGAAATAGCTCTTTTTTCTCAATCCGCGGTTACCGAAAAATACAAGAGCGTCCCGCGCTTCCCTTAAACATGCTGCAAATAGCATATCTTTAAACTCTTCCAATTTATCTATTTGTTGCGTGTAGTAATTTTCCATTTTTTTATATGCTTCATAAATTGTGATGTCAGATGACAAAAATGCTATAATGCCTGAATTACAACAATTTTTTGTAATTTCCATCTTTTCTTTTTGTTTATAAACGTTTATTTCACTTTTATATCCTATAAACGCCAAACAACCTTTACTTATTAAGTCCTCGCCTAACTCTTTTCCAGCAGAACAAGCTGTAGTATAAAACAAAGAATTTTCAAAATGATGTGCATTAACATTTTTTTCAATATAACTATTATCACCACAACACAACGCTCTTTCATTGCCATGTGAATAAGCGATAAATATGAATGGATTAGGCTTATATTTTGGCATCATAATATCTAAGTATGCACTATTACAACAAGTGCTGGAAATTTCATGAGGATTTTTATTAACAAGCTCACTGCACTCCTCTAAAAAAGACAATAAGTGATTTTTACAATCTTCAAAATAGTCGCCAAGACTTTCGTCTTTGTCATCAAATGCTACAAATATATTAATCATTTATTTGCTTCTTCCCCCTGGTTAATAAATCAACGGCTAACATTAATATTTTGCGCTCCAGTGATTTGCCTAATTCTGTTTGTTGTCTAATTTCTGTTAATATTGATTTTAGAGTATGTGTTTCGCCTGCTGCTGTTGTCAAATACGGCTCGTTTTGTTCTTCCTCAGTGTGTTTATTGATCCACTGTTCTAGTACACAATCGACCCTCACGTCAAGTTCGTGCATTGCTTTTCTTACTAGCTCAATTTTATCACCAAGAGATATAGTTCTATCAACAATGGCTAACGCATCTTTATTTATATATTCAACCAACTCATTAACCGGGATAGTATTTATTAGTTTCGCTGTAATAATAATTACATATAACAATGATGTTTTTTCTCTAATTTTCAAGAACACTTCAGTCCCTGTCTGCCCAGCTCCTAGGTCATAATCCAACAAAACAATCATTTTGCTATTTAAATTATCCAAGATATATTTCAAGCCTTCTTGGGCGTTGGTCTTTAGAATAATGTTTGCATCATTAAAAGTTATTCTTAAATGCACAAGTAAGGGTTCGGTTTCTTTCATATTGTCATCAATTACAATAATATTCATCTTTAACCTCCATAAAAAGTTTATTTCTTAAAGGGTAATGTAATCTTAATAGTCGCTCCAGTTGGTAAAAGCTCATTATCAACCGCTTTTACAATTCCTTTTAACGCCTCTATTCTGGTTTTTACAATATACAACCCAAGCCCAGCGCCGCCATCCTCCGAGGTTGTTGTATAGTATAACTCAAATACCTTTTCTCTGTCTTCTTTCTTAATTCCAGTTCCATTATCCGAGAAAAACAAAATAAAACTGTCATTCTCTATATAACCAGAGCATTTGATAATCTTACCGCGCATTCCATTTAACGCTTTAATTGAATTGTCTATTAAGTTTTGAAAAATATCAGCAAAAAATTGTTTGTTTGCGTTGACGATAAAACTATCCCTAATTTCGATTCTTGGCGAGATATTTTCGTTTGCAAATCTAGGTTTGTATTCTGTGAATAATTTTTCAATCAATTCTTTTATGTTAAAATCCTCAAAAGGAATATTTGAGCCCGCGTAATTTAACATATAGTCAGTAACTTTCTTGAGTTTTGTCATTTCTTCAAATATCTCGACGGCATACAGCTTGAAATATTCCTCAAGATCGCTATTGGGGTAATGTAATTTGAAAAATTCGGCTTTGTCTTTTATTTTTCCTAAAGATGTTCTTACGGCATGAGACATATTTGCAGCGTAATTTTGCAGAGACATCAAGCTTAAATAAATATTTTCTTTGCGTAAAAATTCTTTTTCCGCTTTTTCTTGTTCTATAATTCCTTTCTTAACCGCAGTGTCGACCTGTATAGCTTGTTTTTTTAATGGCGTTAATTCTTGTTCTAATTGCGGATTATTAATCCCAATATCTTCGATGGTTTTAACAAAATTATGGATGTCATCACTTGCTTTCTTTAATTCATTTGTAACAATATTTTTTTTCTTTTCTCTTTCGTAAATACGTAAATCAGCAAAGACATCTATTTGACTGATAATAAATTCTTTTAATTCTCTATATTCTGCAGTATCTACAAAATCCTGCCTGTTGGTTGCATCAACAATTTTTTCATTGCCTTCTTTTGTTATATCAACTACACCAATAATATCTCTTGTGCTTAATCGATTAAAGATATCTCTCCAAAGGCGTTTATCTATTCCCAATATATCTCTTTTTTTATCCGGATGCGCTTCAAATTCTGCAAAAGGAGTGGTAATTAACCCATCTCTATATATTTTAATTCCATCAATGCGAATGTCGTAATCTTTAAATTTAGCCTTAAACCGCTTTTTTGCCGATTCATCAAAATAATATAGTTTCATTGCAATTAGACCAAATGATTTTACAGGAACATTGCGAGTTTTAATTATTCCTTCATTTTTATCAAAATATAACTCTTCTTGGATTTGTTTTTCATTATCAATGCTAATAGCTGCAAAATGAGATGCGTATTGCATACTATCAATTTGTACGATTACTTCTTCTTTATAACTAGAATATTCGTTGGAAGAAATATACACGTCAAAAGATGGATTTATCGGATAAAACGGCGAAACCAGTTTTGTCAGCTCTTTAAACAATCTATCAATATCTTCTTTTGTCCAAATTTCTCGAATACCAGAAATCTCAAGAGTTGTGCCATGTTCGTTCGATCCTGCATCTTCGTATTTGTATTTATTTTCGATGTCTGTAAAAAGAATAATTTTTCCCTGTGTGTCCTCAGCTTTTTCGCTATCTAAATGTTTTAAAGAGGTTTCATATTTTTTCCAATCTATTTCTACATTCAGCTTTTTTACAGCTACATTCTTTTTTGTTATAATATTTACTTTATCGCCAAGTTTATCAACAGCAAAGCGACCTATTCCTTTTTCTCCAACACACCTGCGCCTGAAAGGCTCAGGTGAATGTGGCTCATCGCGTTTATTTGATGTTCCTATTACCATCCATTTATCACGAATGTCTTCAAATCCCATTCCATAACCGTTGTCTCTTATTGTAATTTTGCTAAAGAGGTTTAATGAAGATACATTTTCAAAAACAACATCAACTCTTGTCGCATTGGCATCATAGCAGTTTTTAACGAGTTCGAATAAAGCAGTTATACGATCTGTTATTAAATCTCGTCCAATTAACCTGAAGGTACTAACATCGAACCGCCATTTTAATATATTTGACTCAGCATTTTTCATTAATTAATAGACCTTATATGTTTTTTTACGCTTTTTGCTATAGCGCGTCCCAGACCTACAGGAACAGCATTTCCTATATGACGAGCGAGAGTCTGCATATTAAATGGCGCATCAGGATCTATCAAGTTATAATTTTGAGGGAAAGACTGCAAGATCGCTGCTTCTCTTAGTGAAATTGCCCTATCTTGCTCAGGATGTCCAAAGCGCCCATTATTCAATCCTATACAATAAGTCGTCATGGTAGGAGCGACTTCATTCCACGACATTCTGCCATATACGCTTTTGTACATTTGCCCGCCTTTCCTTTTATGACATTCAAGAAGTAAGCTTTCATCCCAATCCTGCCAACCTCCGCCTTCAGGCGTAGCTTTGATTCTCTTTTTGTTAATATCTGTAAGTTTTCGAGCATAATGCAAAGTGTCTTTTTCACAGTTTTTACCATCTTCTATTTCAGGGAGATGCCCTATCGCTTGTCTAACTGTAAGATAGTTGCCTTTATGTGTTGGCATAATTAAATCAAAATTAGAGTGCTTTGATGCTAATAGAATAAGGCGCTTCCGACGTTGTGGGACGCCGTAATCTTGGGCGTTATAAATATTATATGAAACATTGTAGCAGTTTTTTTCTAAAAGTTTTAAAAAATCATTGAATACTTTTCCGCCATTAAAAGTACACAGGTGGGGTACATTCTCCATTGAAACAATCTCAGGCTGTGTCGTTTCGATTAGCTCAGAGAATGAGTATAAAAGTTTCCATTTAGTGTCTTTTGCTTGTTCTCTTTTATGGTTAAAAACTGAAAATGGTTGACATGGGGCGCAGCCAACAAGAATTTTTCTTTTGCCTTTTGGAAACAAACTATTTAATTCTTTGGCGGTCAGCTCTGTAATATTTTTATGATAGAACTCTGTCTTATTATTTGTTTTGTAAGCGTAACTGCAAGTATTATCAAAATCTACACCTGCTGATACAGTAAACCCTTCTGTTATAAAGCCATACGTTAACCCACCAATCCCGCAGAATAAGTCTACTATAGCAAAATCATTTATTTTAGCCATAAAAAACCCATTTTAATGGCAGCATAACTATCATTTCACTCCACCTTTTAGTAATTTATCTATAATATCGGTTATTTTCAAGCTGACCATGATAATCGGCAATAGGAAGTCCGAAATATATTGAAGATCGTTTTGTTCACAAGCCCAATTGCTGGGATCATTCTTTATACCACTTTCTTGGTTGGTGGTTAAATACCATCTATCCCAAGTAGAGCCGACAGACAAAGTCATCATTTTACACCACTCCTACTTGGTCGATTTCTTGCATTATCTCGAAAGTTGATTTGAGTACATGGATGATTTTCTGGTAGTGTAAAATATCTTCGAAGTTTAGGGTTCGGCTTTTGCGGTCTTTAAGCCATTTTTGAGCAGGCTGATAACCGCCAATGTAGAATTCCCATGCCAGCAATGGTACATTGTCAAAAAATTGTGTTTCGTTGATGAATACTTTGTTATCTGCAAACTGTATTTTTGTTATTTCGTTAGTTCCATCGACTGGATAACTCGCTAAATCTTTTATGATTTTTACATCTTCCAATAAATGTAATTTGCGTAATTGTCCGCCTAATTCTTCCAGTTTTTTGAATAACTTATCATTTTTGGGATATGGCACACGGGGGAAATCTATTTTTAAAAACTCTTTATATTTCTCGCGATATTTTGGGGAATGTAGTACAGTGTAGATATAGTCGAATAATTCCAATGGTTCGATTGCTCTGCCTAATTGCTTTTCTATTTCTGCAACAATTTCCGGATTTAGATTGGGAAAACGTTCCGTATCTTTGTCGTTTCCTTGCAGTTCGTCTTTTTCTGGATATAGGTAAAGGGGGAAAGTGCTGGTAATTTCACTTGTTCTATTTGATACATAACAGCTTTCTATAATTTTATTTGAAATCAAAATATGCTGATAAGTTTCTCCTGTCTTAAACTGCTTGCATAAATTAATTGCTAAATTATTTTCTTTAGCAAAATGTTGCATAACCTTTTCCCTGCTTCGTTCAACAAGTTTTGTATCATAGTACAAATATTTATCTTCAAAAGGGCGATATGAAATTTGACAAATATGATTTTCGTCAGCTTTGATATTATAAAAACTTTCTACACTTTTTATTAATTCCTCTTTTGTGTCTTTAATCAATATAGAATCTTTTGCTGTAACAATACCAACGCTGTTTACTGGAAAAAGTTCGTTAATAGTAAGCCCTTTTTCGTATTCTTTTTGATCCTCAAAGTTTTTCGGTACAAAAAAATAATTATCATCAGAAAATTCAAGTTGCTGCCATTTGGTATTTTTTAATGAGTTATTTTGTAAATATTCATATTTTGTTTCACGCTTACCGTATAAATCACTATGATATACTTTAGCAAGTTCGTTCTTTTTCTTTTGCCCTGTTTTAACAAAAATATTTATACTTACACCCTGCATAATATCAAACACATTTTGGTCAGGACTGCCATCGGGACTAACTTCTTTCTTCTTGGCATTACCATGTAAATCTATAGTATAAATAATGTCGAAAGTTTTAAGCAAATTCCAACGCATACCTCTAAAAGTAGGATTATCCAAAAAACCATGAGGATTGATAAATGCCAAAATACCGCTGCCATTTTTTTCTATAAAATATTGCCCGTAGCGAATAAACTTTACATAATCATCGTTAATCCATTTTGGATTTCTTTCTTGAAGTTTTTGTTTACCGCCCGGTTCTTTTTTATAGTCTTCCATGAGGTTCATAATCCATTCGCCTTTGTTGGCACTTTCGCCGCTATAAGGCGGATTCCCTATAACACACATTATGGGTGTATCGCGTTTTATATAGTTTGCTGCATTTGCTTCGGCACTTAGCCAGTTTGCAAAAAGAGTACCAGTGTCGGGGTGATATTCTTCAAGACTATTAGTTAGGTATACTTGGAAGCGTTTATCCTTTGTTGATTTGTATCCTGTTTCTTTGAGCAAAAGATCAAGCTGCAAGTGCGCCATTGCATAACTTGCCATGAGTAACTCAAAACCATTAAGGCGCGGCAACAAATGGGCTTCTACATAATTACTCCAGGCGCCCTGCATTCCACTCAACTCTTTATGTATGTGTTTTACTACCTCAGCAAGAAAAGTTCCTGTACCGGCTGCGGGGTCAAGAATTTGCACACGGTGAACTTCTTTTTCAACTTTTTTGCCTTGTTCATCAATTTTGATTTTTGTTTTGCTTGTGTCTGCCAAACCTTGTGAAAGTCCAAAATCATTTTTCAGAATTTCGTCAACGGCATTTACTATAAAACTTACAACAGGAGCAGGCGTATACCAAACGCCGCGGGCTTTGCGCAGGGCTGCATCATACTCACTTAAAAATGTTTCGTAAAAATGGATTATAGGGTCTTCGGTTTTTGTGTCCTTGCCAAAGTTTTTTAAGATTTCTTCTACATTGGAATGCAGGAAAATATCTGCCAAACCATCTACAACCCATTTAATGCGATCGTCGATATCGGGCCCTGCAATATAGCCAAAGAGTTTTCGCAAAAACGGATTTGTCTTGGGGATAAGTTCTGCGGCTTCCTGTCTTGAAAATGTATCAAGGCTTGTGTCGTTTAACCTTGCTGCAAACATTCCATAAGCAATTGTTTGAGCGTAAACATCAGCAAAACCTTTTGGCGTTATGTCATGGATTAAGATTTGTTTAAATCCGTTCAGCTGATCTTTAAGTGAACTGTCTTCTTGATTTTCTGTATCGCTTGTAAGAGATTTTTCGATAATGTCAGAGAGCAGGCGGGCTTTTCCTGCCATCATTTCTGCCAAGCGTTTGGGGCTTTTTATGCTTTGCCCTATTTGTGTTCCAAACTCTTTTATTAGTCTTTCAAAAGCATCAAAGTTTTCGGGAATGGGTTTAATTTTATTTCCTTCGATTTTGCCGATTGCGATTTTTGAAGCAAACTCGCCGTTTTTGTAGAGGTGAAAATCGAGGTAGTCGGTAAAAATGAGGTTGTCCAAAGATTGCCGATAACGGTCAAACTGCTCTTTGTTTCCGGTTTTCTTTTTGCCTTCAAGGTCGCTGTCGCCAATATCTTTTGCTTCGATAAAACCAATGGGGATATCTTTTTGGGTCAGGATAAAATCGGGCGCACCGCATTGTTGACGCTTAGGTTCATTGGTGGCACGAATGCCGGGGAGTAAGCTTTCCAATAGTAACTGCAAGTCGCCGCGGTATGTGTGTTCGGTCGCATTTCCTATTAAGTAGCGGTGGTTTATGCTGGCTATATATACTGATGATGTCATTTCTTTCCCCTCATTATATATAATAACAATGGAATATCTATCAAGCAAGCCCTTAATGCAGCCTGATTTTTCTTGATGAGTTTATGACTTTATTGGGAAGCTAGATAAAAGCTCTGTAGGTTTGATTTCCATTTTTGAAAAAGCAAATAACTTTTTACCTAAATCTTTGACAGAAGCGCCTATGTGATATACCTTATCGTCAATAACCAAAAAACGGTCATGGAAACTATTGGTTGTATTGATAATTATCGGGGCATATTGAGAATTGTGCTTTTCCAAATCTAACTGTAATTGTCTGGGAATTTGTCTTGTATAAATCTGAGCGCTGACCTTTGATTGCCGTTTTGTTAGTAATAGCAAGACGCTTTCATCTATATAATTATCAATCAGGATAATTGTTTTCTTTGCTGATTTTATCAGGTTAGAAGCAAAAATATAAGCGTCAAAAATCTCACCTTCGAAAAATATACCTTGTATTGGGGGCAATGACGTTTTTACGAAAAAATCAATTTTTTCCTCGGTTTTTGCTACACGGTTTTCTAAACGCTCAAATCTTCTATTAACTGCATAGCCTTTCAATATATAATTTTTCAAAACACTATTAGCCCAAATCCGGAACTGTATACCTCGATTTGATTTTACTCGATAACCTACCGACAAAATCATATCAAGATTATAGTAATCTACCTGATAAGTTTTGCCGTCAGCGGCAGTTGTCGCAAATTTTGCGACAACTGAAAAATCTGCCAATTCTTCTTGAAGCGCATTGTTAATGTGTTTGCCTATAGTTTTTATATCTCTATCAAATAAAACGGCTATTTGTTGCCTGTTTAGCCAAACGTTTTCTTTTTCCAATCTAACCTCAACAGCAACTGTGTTGTTGGGTTGATATATTACTATTTCGCCTTTATCCATTAAAATTCTTAATACCTGGTCTTGCTGATTTTCTCAAGGGAGTCATTGATTTGCACAAAACTTTAAAACTCAATTACCTTCTATTTTACGCTGCCTTCTGTTTATAAACCGGACTTGCCCTGCGGTCGCTATGCGCGTGCTTTGCACATTAGAGCTTTTATCGCAGCTTCTTTTTCGTTCCAGGGCATTGGCTTGTTTCCATAAATAATAGAACTTTCGTGACCTTTGCCGAGCAGCAGCACAGTATCGCCGGGCTGCGCAATCTCCATAGCTTTGTTTATTGCCATTTGCCTGTCGCAAATTTTAAAAACCGCAGAAGCATCAAAATCTTTTCTTATTCCCGATTCTATTTGATCCAAGATAACGATTGGATCTTCGCCTCTTGGGTCTTCGTCTGTAAGGATTATAACATCGCTGTACTCCGAAGCGATTGCGCCCTGCACAGCTCTTTTTTCTGTATCTCTTTCTCCTGCAGAGCCAAAAACCGCAATAAGCCTGTTTTTAACATTTTTTTTGATCATTGGAAAAATCTTGGTAAAAGAGCCCGGAGTATGGGCATAATCTACAATAACAGTAAAATTCTGTCCAACATCAACAATATCCATTCTGCCGGTTGTCGATTTAATACTTTTCGAAAGAGAAATAACGTCAAAAATATTGATCCCTGTTATTTTTGAAACTGTAATAGCAGCAGCAAAAAAGTTTTCAATATTAAAAGCGCCGGGGACGCAAAGTTCTGCCTTTAATTCTTTGCTATTGCAGTGTACAGTAAATTGAGAGCCCGATTCTGTTGTGGAAATCGCAGAGGCATAAATATCTGCACTTGGGTCTTTAATCGAATAAGATAACGAAGGAACCCCGGAAGCAGCAGCAAGAAAAGCAGATTTTGTTGGTTCGTCGTAATTTACTACGCAGAAATCTTCGGCTTTTCTGAATAGATTAGCTTTGTCGTTTATGTAATTTTCCATGGTGCCGTGAAACTCAAGATGCTCATGGCTAATGTTCGTAAGAACTGCTGCGTTATACCTCACAGCTGCAAGCCGCGCTGTTTTTGCGGAAAGCCCATGCGAAGTTGATTCAATAACCGCATATTCAAGATTATTGGAAACCATTTCCCAAAGAATTTTCGTAATTTCCGGAGCTTCCGGAGTCGACTGCCTAAATGGATTTTTTCTGACTGTACCCGAAGAATCATATTCAACTGTTGAGATAAAGCCGGTTTTTTTGCCAACCATATTTAAAAGCTGGTAAATAAAAGATACCGTTGTGCTTTTCCCGTCTGTTCCTGTTACTCCGATTGTTTTTAGCTTTGCGGCAGGAAAATCATAAAATGCTGCGGAGAAAAAAGCCATTTCTTTTCTCGTATCATCAACAACTATGTATGAGATATTGTCATCAATATTTGATGGAAGCACAGAAACAAAGAGAGCAGAGGCTCCGTTTTTTATTGCCAGATCAAGGTAAGCGTGGCCATCAGTATGAATTCCCTTTAGGGCAAAGAAAACAGAATTATTCCTTACCATTCGCGAGTCGTAAGCAATATCTTCAATTATTACATTATTTTCATAAGGTTTTTTGCCTGCAATTGAAATGATATTGCAGTTATCCAGTAAAGCTGATAATCTTTTTTGCATAAGAGATAATATCAGTATATTGTTGAATTATCAAGAGAAAAGAGGAGCTAATGTACACAATCAGGACAGAGGATAGTTTTGCCGCTGCCCATTATATAAGGGATTTTCACGGGAAATGCGAGAATCTGCATGGCCACAATTACAAGGTGCGAATTTATTGCTCCGGCGAAAAGCTCGGAAAGGGCTATATGCTTATTGATTTTGGCATCTTAAAGAAGATGTTGAAAAATGTGCTTGAAGAGCTCGACCATAAAAATCTTAATGAGCTGCCCTATTTTGCGCAAAAAGAACCGAGCGCAGAAGTAATTGCGGAGTTTATTTTCAATAAGATGAGTGAGCGGCTGAGGGAGCATTCTGATACTGCTTCGCTTTCCAGGGTGGATGTTTTTGAAACTGATAAAAATCTTGCGATTTTTACAAAAGAATAGTTTTGCATAAGATTGGTTTTTACGAAAGCTTGGCAAACACATTTTTTACAAAAGGAGAATAATAAAATGAAAATTGTAGCGTTGTCTGATATTCACAATAATTGCTCTGCAATTAAGGACTTGGAGAATGAATTATCAAGTGCAGATATGGTTCTTATAGCAGGCGATATAACGCATTTTAGCTCAGGCAAGGATGCGGAAAAAATAATTGAAGAGATTGAAAAGTACAATAAAAATATTTTTGCAGTTGCAGGAAATTGCGACACAAAAGATGTAGGGGAGTATCTTGAAGAAAAAAATATTTCTGTTCATAAAGAGACAAAAAATCTGTTGGAAATGAATTTGAGTATCGCAGGACTTAGCGGCTCCCTTAGAACTCCGGTCCCTACGTTAAATAATTATACAGAAGAGGAGTGCAGGAAATATCTTGAGACTATGAAGCCTGATATTTTTGTCAGCCATCAGCCTCCGTTTGATACGGTTGCAGATATAGTTCCGGGCGGAAAGCATGTTGGCAGTATTTCAATCAGGGAATTTATTGATGAGAAACAGCCTGCTTTGTGTGTTTTTGGCCATATACATGAATCAAGGGGAAAGGAATATTATGGAAAAACTCTTGTTGTCAATCCCGGTCCTTTTAAAGACGGGTTCTATGCAGTTATAACGCGTAACGGCGCCGGAGAATTTTCCGCAGAGCTGTGCAAGAAGTAGCTGCGCCCGCTATTCGTGTGCCGCATTTTTTAATAAACAGGAGCTAACGTGAAAAAAAATAGAAGTTTGCTTTTTGTCTCAATACTGATTTTATCTGTATTGCTTTCGTGCATACTGCTTTCATGCAGCAATAGAGATCGGTTTCTCGAAGAATTCGAAAGAGCAATGAACGAAAGCCAGACTCAGGAGCAGCTTCTGGCTGCTCTTCTGGAGCTTGACAAAAGATACCCTAAAAAACTTAGAACAAAAATACATATTGCCGCAATTTATTTTGCTATGGATAAACCCGACCTCGCTGAATTATTTTTAGCGCGGGGAGTCGAGGCAGCCAGGACTAGCAGGGAAAGGGACGAGAAATATTTTTTCTATGCTAACTACGCAGATTTTCTCTTTAATATAGGAGACTTAAGCAGAAGCCTGGAAATGGGATTGCTTGCTCTTGAAAATGATGATTCTGATCCTGCGGGTATATCTCTTCTGATTGCCCAAATTCTTATGAATGAAAGACGAAACACCGAAGCGTTATTTTATTTTAAAAGAGCATGGGAAACAAATATTGATATTTTTACGGAAGAAGATCTTATTGCATTTTTTTACCTTCTAAGCCTTTCGCAGGATGCAGAGGAAAATGTTTTTTATATGATCTCGGTGCTTGATGAACTGAGGCTCAGAAATCCCAATATACGCGGGTATGGTTTTAAACAGGCAGAAATTCTCAGGCAAGCAGGCGCTCATGTTGCTTCGCTCATAGCTATTTTTTCCGAAATAGAATTTTTAAGAACATACACGCATTCAAATAATATGGAAGTGCTTAGGGGTCTTGATATATTGTCTGAAGAAAACAGAGAGTCTCTTTTGTCTGTTAAAATAATAGAAGGGTACAAAAGTTTTATACGCGAAGAGTGGAGTATTGCAGAAGCTATCTTTGCAGAGATAACGCCGGAAGTCCCCATCGTTTTTTATAATTATTTGCGCCTTGCTTCGATGCTGCAGTTAGGGCTTGGAACCGAAGAGTTGTTTACAAAATTTCTCCTGCTCGGCAGATATTATTCAGAGTTGCAGGGATATTATTATAATTTTTGGAATGGCATTAAAAGAAGTCCTGTAGAATTTGATACAGGCTTTATAGAATCTGTACTTAGAAACTGCATACTGATATCTCCGTATTCAGATTATGCAAGATTATCAAGAATTGAATTAGGCAGACTTTTTAATGTACCTCAAGGCGAAAGAATAGTTTTGATAGATGAAGTTTTTTATTATGTAAATAGTGTAATAAATGGAGCATCTCCGGATATTCTCGAACCTGTGGCTCTAATGCTTGAAATGGATAACAATATTTTTATTGATGATGCAATGATGCTGCTTAGGGAAGCTGTAATAGAGAGAAGAATTGGCGCATGGTTTGAAAACAGGGCGCAACGAGGAAACGAAATATTTAGAGCAAGAATTTCCGCTCTTATGCCGTGATGCGATAGACAAACCATTTACCCCGAAACGGGGTAAATGGTTTATTTGAAAAGTTCTTTTATTTCTTTTGCATAAAGCTCATTTACCACAGCTCTTTTTACCTTCATGGAAGGAGTGAGTTCCCTGCCAACTTCAAATGCTTTTGGTAAAAGTTTAAACCTAAAAATTACTTCAAACTGTTTAAAACCATTTTTTGTACTAATTCTCTGCTTTATCTCTTTTTCTATAATTCCATTAATTTCAGGAGATAACAGAAGTTCGTCTCTGTCCATAGCATAAGGTATTCCCATATCTGCGGCTTTTTGCTGAATAAGGTCAAAGTTTGGTATAATAAGAGCTGCCAAAAATTTCTGGTCCTGCCCCAGCAATACCATTTGATCGATATACTCAGACTCAAGACATTTATCCTCAATCGGCACAGGTTCTATGTTTTCTCCGCCAATAAGAACTATTGTTTCTTTTTCCCGTCCTACAATTTTAATTTCACGGTTAACTGTTGCAATAACAATATCTCCTGTGTTAAGCCAGCCGTCCTTTAGAACTTTGTCCGTCTCTTCCTGATTTTTATAATAACCTTTCATTATCTGATCGCCCTTAACATAAAGCACGCCTTGTTTTCCAGGAGGAACTGGTTTTAAATCTTTATCAAGCACTTTAAACTCAGTATCATCGAAGATGGGGCCAACTGTTCCGTGAACAGGCCGCTTGTGTTTGCAAACCGCAAGTATCGGCGCAGCTTCTGTAAGCCCGTATCCTTCATTGAGACCAACGCCAATCGCATTAAAAAAGTTCCTTGAAGAAGGCGGAAGAGCGCCGCCGCCGGAGACAGCTAAAACAAAACTGTTTCCAAAAAGTTTTTTTATTTTTGAATATACAAGAACAGAGCCAAGCATTTTCCATGGCCAAAGCAGCATGAGAGGAATTATGGATAAGCAAATATCCATAACGCGGCAGCGTTTACGAAACTGCGGAACAGTTCCTATTAGCATTGCGGTCATATTATTGTAAAGTTCGCCGATCTTGACGAAAAATTTAAAAAGTATTTTTGATGCTTTTTTCCCGGTATTAACTTTTCTGAAAACAGCTGCTCTTACTCCCTCGAATAATCTTGGAACAGCTAACATCCAGTGCGGATTTATGGCAGCCATATCTGCTAAAAGCACAGCGCCTATTGGCTTGGAATATGCTATTCCTCCGCCTACTTCAAGAAAGATATATTCGCAGGTTCTTTCGAATGAATGCCAAATGGGCAGAATACTCATTATTCTCTGATAAGGTTTAAGCAGAAGGTAGTCGTCTTTAACTCTGTCGATCTGAAACAGAAAATTTCTATGCGTAAGAACAACGCCTTTGGGGGTTCCTGTAGTTCCTGATGTGTAGATTATAGTGGCAACATCGTCTTTATTTCCTTTATCCAGTTCCCTGTTAAATATTTCGCTGTCTTGCTCCAGGTTTTTTCGCCCCAAATCCATAATATCGTCGAAAGCAATAATTTCTATATTCCCCTTTTTTTCGTTAATAAGAGAGACATCGTTATTTTCAAAAAGAATAAGCTTTTCGAGTAACGGAAGCGATTGTTTGTTATCAAGTATTCTTACAGCCAAAGAACTGTTTTCTGCTATTACTATCCTGCAGTCCGCGTGATTGAGTATAAATGTTATTTCTGCTGCTGTTGAATCAGAGCCGCGCGGAACATCCGCAGCGCCAAGACCCATAATAGCAAGGTCAGATATAATCCATTCTTTTCTGTTGTCAGAAATAATTCCGATATGCTCCCCTCTTTTAAGCCCTATTTCAAGAAATCCTGCGCCTGCAGTTTCTATTTTTCTGTAAAAATCTTTGCGAAGTATACTTTCGAATTTTCCTTCTTTGTCTTTTACATAAAGCGCCGGAGCATCCGGGTATTTAATGCAAGTTTCTTTTATTTTTTTAGTTACTGTCATTCACTTTCCTTCCTTTACTTGCTTTGGGTACAAAGCCCCGACCGTAGTCGCAGCCGCAGGGCTTTGCCCTGCGGTCGCTTTGCGTACCATTTATTTAAAAAGACTTTTTATCTCTTTTGCATAAAGTTGATTTACTACAGCTCTTCTTACCTTCATCGAAGCTGTAAGCTCTTTGCCAACTTCAAAAGGATTTGCCAAAAGCTTAAACCTAAAAATAGTTTCAAAATGTTTAAAACCATTTTTTGTATTAATTTTTTTCTTTATCTCTTTCTCTATTATTTCATTAACTTCGGGAGATAACAGAAGCTCTTCTCTGTCCATAACGTATGGTATCTCCATTTCCGAAGCTTTTTGTTCAAGAAGCTCAAAATTTGGGATGATAAGAGCTGCCAGAAATTTTTGATCCTGCCCCAGCAAAACAATTTGATCAATATACTCAGATTCAAGGCACTTATCTTCAATAGGTACAGGCTCTATGTTTTCTCCGCCAATAAGAACTATTGTTTCTTTTGCTCTTCCTACTATTTTAACTTCGCGGTTAATTGTTGCAACAACAATATCACCTGTGTTAAGCCAGCCGTCTTGTAAAACTTTGTCTGTCTCTTCCTGATTTTTATAATAACCTTTCATTACCTGATCGCTCTTAACATAAAGTACGCCTTGTTTTCCTGGAGGAACAGGTTTTAAATCTTTATCAAGAACTTTAAACTCAGTATCTTTAAAAATAGGACCAACTGTTCCGTGAACAGGCCGCTTGTGTTTACAAACACTAAGTATTGGCGCAGCTTCTGTAAGACCGTATCCTTCATTGAGGCGAACTCCAATCGCATTAAAAAAGTTCCTCGAAACAGCCGGGAGTGCGCCGCCGCCGGAGATTGCCAAAACAAAACGATTCCCAAAGCGTTTTTTTACTTTTGAATATACAAGAACAGAGCCAAGCATTTTCCAGGGCCAGAGCAATATAACAGGAATTATGGATGTGAGGATATCTATAACGGGGCAGCGTTTACGAAACTGCGGCACAGTTCCTATCAGCCTTGCAACCATACGATTGTAAAGTTCGCCGATCTTAATGAAAAAATTAAAAAGTATTTTTGATACTTTTTTCCCGGTATTGATTTTTCTGTAAACTGCGCTTCTTACCCCCTCGAATAATCTTGGAACAGCTATCATCCAGTGCGGGTTTATGGCAGCCATATCAGCTATAAGCACAGAGCCTATTGGCTTGGAGTATGCTATTCCGCCGCCTGCTTCGAGAAAGATATATTCGCATGTTCTTTCGAATGAGTGCCAAATGGGCAAAATGCTTATTAGTATTTGATCCGGATAGACAAGAAGGTAATCGCCTCTGATTCTGTCAATCTGAAACAGAAAATTTCTATGCGTAAGAACAACGCCTTTGGGAGTTCCGGTAGTTCCTGATGTGTAGATCAAAGTGGCAATATCGTCCGTATTACCTTTTTCCAGCTCTCTGTTAAATATTTCGCTGTCTTGTTCCAGTTTTTTTCGCCCCAATTCCATAATTTCGTCGAAAGTTATAATTTCTATGTTTTCTCTTTTTTCGTTAACAAGAGAAACATCATTATTTTCAAAAAGTATAAGTTTTTCAAGCAGCGGAAGATCTTTTTTATTATCAAGTATTTTTACAGCCAAAGCGCTGTTTTCTGCTATTACTATTCTACAGTCTGCATGGTTAAGTATAAATGTTATTTCTGCTGCTGTTGAATCTGAGCCGCGCGGAACATCTGCAGCGCCAAGCCCAAGAATTGCGAGGTCAGATATAATCCATTCTTTTCTGTTGTCAGCAATAATTCCGACATGTTCTCCTCTTTTTACTCCTGTTTCAAGAAATCCTGCGCCTGCAGTTTCTATTTTCCTGTAAAAATCTTTTTGAGTAATCTTTTCAAATTTCCCCTCTCTATCTTTTACATAAAGTGCACCGGCATTCGGGTATTTAAGAGTGGTTTCTTTAATTTTTTTAGTTACGGTCATTCGTTTTTCTCTTCCTTCAATTATAACATAAAATATAACATAAAAAGCTATGTATCAGTATTTTAAAATTCAATGCTTTATTATATAAAATTAACCACCTTATATACAAAATTTATTATTGTCTATATTGTTCGCAAAATATTTATTTTTTTAGGGCTTTTGGAGAGAAAATAGATAAGTAATCTTTTTTTCTGTAATAATTATTTTGATAATTCCCTAAAAATTGTAACAACATCAGCAGAATTCCAATCTCTTAATCCTGTAAAAACTCCTGCGATTTTTCCTCTTGTATCTATGATATATGTTGTAGGAACAGAGCGTATTCTGTATCTGGCTGCTGCTTCTCCGTTTTCATCAAGAATAACAGGAAATGTGTATCCATTTTCCTGAATAAAATTTCTTACAACAGAGCTGTTTTCCTGGATATTAACTGCAAGAATTACAAAATTTCTGCCCTGCATTTCTCTGTGAAGAGCTTCAATAGAAGGCATTCCTCGCCTGCATGCAGGGCACCATGTAACCCAAAAATAGAGCATTATTACTCTGCCTTGAAAGCTGTTGAGCCTGACCCGGTTGCCATTTAAATCAGGCAAGGTAAAGTCAAAGTAGTTGATATTTTCTGTATTTATCTCAAAATTAAGTTTTCTCAGGCTTTCTCTAAAAGAATCACCCGAAGCCTGTACTGTAAAAATAAACAGCAAAGGAAAGATTATAATAGATAGTTTTTTCAACATAGTTTCTCCTAATTTGACTTCCCTATTGGCTTTCGCTTGACTTTGGGCTTGCCGTTGTTACGCTTCGCCTAGTGTACCGAACTGGATTTGTACGGCCACAGGCGAAAGACGCGCAAGCGATTTCGAAGCGGAGCATGAGCGTCTTTAAGCCGAGAGGCCATAGAACAGCCGCCAGCCCATGTTTTCAGTATCATGAAATCATCTGCTTAATGGTAGTATAATACATTTTGTATAGAAAAAACAGAGTAGAGCAGGATAAAAAAATTATATAAAGCGTGCGATATTGCATTTATATGAATACTCCGAAACCTAAAGAAAATAAAGCACAACAACACGCCATTAATAAATGAGACAATAACCCCCGGAGCCCCTTGAGATATGTGGCAAATTGCAAATAGAGCAGATGTTGATATTGCTATTACAGCTCTATTTTGCCTCACCGTTTTCGCGGAGATGACAGGCGCTGCTGTGTTGTACGCGGCGCAGGCGAAGTCCTGGCTTTGCCGGGTTGCAGTGTTCGTGCTGCAGCCTCTTTTCTCCGCGGTTTTTTCAAAAAAATTAATCAGGTATGCTCTAAAAAAAAGCTCTTCCCTGTAGCCTGTTATAAACGATACCAAAAGATAAAGAGGTATAAATTTTTTTATGGTTTCTATTTTTTGGACTTCCTGTATGACCCCTGTTAATTTTAAAAGAAATACTATCGAGTTGGAAATAATCAGCAATAAAAATGTGCAGGCTATAGCGAAGAAAATTATTTTAAAAATTCGGCCTGAGCAAAAAATATCTTTGAAATCCCATTTTTTTCTGTAGAACAGATAGAGAAAGATCAGAATTTGGGGAATTGAGAGTATAATATAATTTATCATCAGAACATCTGATGCAAAAAAAGATGTAAAAGCAGCATTACTTGCAAACACAGCTGGGAAAAAAAACACAAAATAAAGCAAAAATGGTTCAAAATATGGCAGATAGTCTTTAATTTTCATAATTTTTTTCTCGATACATCATCTATACAGCAATGTAAATGTTATATAATATAAAAGGGATAAAGATATAATATGTCAATACTTCTTATTCTTATAATAGCAATTCTGATAGCAGTTATTGTGCTTATTAAATTGTTTGCAAGCGACAAATTCCCCTGGATACAATTTTATGCGCGCGGTCGTGAAAGCGGATTTAACTTAAGTGAAATAAACCTTCTTAGGAAGGTCGCGATAGAAAGCGGCATACAAGATCCCCTTGCTCTTTTCTGGTCTGTAAAACAACTTGACAAGGCTTTGCGAAGTATGATCATAAAATTTCAAAGCGGCACAGGGCATAACATAAACCAGGCAGTTATATCAAAAATATTTGACTTTAGAAAAAAGATTGAATTTGAGCAGCCCAAATATAAAATTGGAATAACAACAAGCAGGAAAATGGCTGTACGGCAGGTACTAAAAATAACATTTCCCGGCATAGGAACCTATACTTCAAATGTTGTTGAAAATCTCAGAAAATATTTTGCAATATCATATCCTGTAGGTCCAAAGCTTCCTTTGGGCACATCATGGGCAGGCCAGATAATAAATATATATTTTTGGCGTACCGATGATGCAGGTTATGTTTTTGAAACAAAAATATTAAATGATTTTATTGACAGAAAAGTTCCTATACTTCATGTTTTACACTCTGATAATCTTGTAAGGAGCCAGAAAAGGGGTTCTGTAAGAGCAGAAGTAAATAAAAGTGCTTTTCTTTACGCAAATAATGCCAATCATGCTAATGAAGCAGCTGAAAAAACATCTGGTATCAAATGTATGCTCCTGGACATATCTGAAGATGGCGCTGCTATACTGATAGGCGGAAAAGCCAAAGCAGGAATTTCTGTAAAAGTGCAGACAAAACTTTCCGGAGAAGAAGTTGTAATGAGCGGCATTGTCCGCGGAGTTAATTTTAATCCAAATAAGAATCAGTCGGTGTTGCGCCTAAAAGCTTTTCCTTTAAGTTTCACCATGAAAAACAAAATTTTGGGCTATGTGTACGGACTTTTCCCTGACAAATAATAGACCTTGAATGGATTAAAGTTGCGGAGTCCGTTTGAACCCAGAGCCGCCGGACAGGCAGCGCAGCGTTAGCCGCTTGCTATGTCCTGTTTGCCCTTACGCATTACGTCATTTATATTTAAGACACTAAAAAATAAATAATCAAAATCAAGAGACCTATAGCCATAATTGGAAAACCTATCGCAGATTTAAACTCAGGAAGATTCCACCTGCCTTCTGCTTTGCTCTTTTTATAATCTTGCCAGTATTTAGGAGTGCCAAGTAAAAATGAAAAGAAAGCAAGAATGAGCCAAAATATTTCATATTCAAAAAGGTCAACTATAAAAACAGATATTAGAATAAATATTGCGAGTAAAATTAAAAATATGATGCTTAGTTTATATAGAAAATTTATTATTTTGTTTCCAGAAGTTTTTTTTGCTTTATTCTTCATCACTGATAACCTTTGTAAAAATTGGTTATTAGCACTTAAAAATTCAGTAATTATTAAGGCTTTTACACTGTAAACATACACCTGTAAATACAATATCGTGTTTTTCAATCTGAAACCCGTATTTATCTTGAACCGCTTCTTTTATTTCTGCAGTATCTTTTATTTCAACATCAAAAATACTATTGCATTTTTTGCATTTGAAATGGCTATGATATCTGGTACTTCTATCATATCTTGCTAAACCATCAAGCAGTGAAATTTCCTGTATTACTCCACTATTGGCAAGCTGCCGAAGATGTCGATATACAGTGGTTTTGCTTATTGATTGGTGTTCTTTTTGAATTTCTGTATATATTTCTTCTATGGTAGGATGCGTATTAAGCATCATCAATGAGTTAAA
>WQTU01000105.1 GCA_009786125.1 Spirochaetota bacterium | reverse complement strand
CTGCTTTCAAAGTTATAAACGATGATGTATGAAAGGATGGCGCCGGGAATCGACAGCGCCGCAAGAATTAAAGTCTCTTTGTATCTGATTTTCATTTTTTTGTCCTTTTGCTGACATTTTGCCGCACATTATAACTGGATTTATCACTTTGTAACCTTGCTTACTAACAGGATGCAAGGTCAATGATCTATAAAAGTCAGAAAAATTGACTCAGATATTATTCTAAGGAGCTGATTTATTTAATCAGCGATTCCTTAAATTAATAGACAAGAGATCTTTCGATAGTTGGATAGGTAAGGGCGGATAGACATTGAGGTTAATTAAATTGTATTTTGTTGAACAAAGATGTAAAAAAGTCATGTTTCCAAGTATATTATTTGACAATATTTTTGACAATATTTTTGACAATATTTTTGACAATATTTTTGACAACAAACGCCTGAAAGAAGTTGAGGAAAGAAACTAGCAAAAGAGAAAGTTTTGTTCTAAAAAGCAAGTATTTTTTGCAGTATAATATTGTTATGGAATTACAATCGTTTTGGGATCAAATTGAGCTGTGGGGTACTTAAGATCCATTGACTCTAGAGTTTCTACCATAACCTTTGCAACAAGCAGGTTTCTGAACCATTTTCGTTCTGCAGGTACAATATACCACGGATTTTTTTCTGTGGAGCATTTTTCAAACACAGCTTCATAAGCTTTTTGGTAGTCTTCCCAGCGTGTTCTTTCCTGAACATCTGACGGGCAGAATTTCCATAATTTGTCCGGGTTGTCCAATCTTCTCTGAAGCTTTACCTTTTGGTAATCCTTAGAGATGTGCAAAAAGAATTTGATAATTCTTGTTCCTTCATCATGCAGCATTGATTCAAAAGCATTTATATGATTATAACGCTGTGTTATTGTTTCTTTGGGTGCAAGCTCTCTTACTTTTACAATAAGCACATCTTCATAATGCGAGCGGTTAAATACGCCAATGTGCCCTTTCCTTGGGACATTTTGATGAATGCGCCATAAAAAATCATGTGCCAACTCTACCGAGTTTGGACCTTTAAAAGAGACAACTTTACATCCCTGAGGGTTGATTGGGCCAAATACATTTCTTATCGTAGAATCTTTTCCTGCGGCATCCATTGCCTGGAGAACAACAAGGAGCGATTTAGAACTGTCTGCATATAAAAGCTCTTGTAAGTCACGTAACTTTAGTAATAGTTCATTAAAGAGTTCCAATCCCTCTTCGCGTTCAAGGTTGCCGTCATATTTGGTAGGAAGAGAGTCAATTTCTATTGATTTCCCCTCAGGCACCATATAATCTCTGGTATTGATGCTCATTAATTACTCCTTTTATAATAAAATATCTAGGAAACCGCTGATTTATTCAATCGAGAATAAATCAGCTTTACCTTATTATCCTTTTTTCGCAGTTTTCTGCAAGAAAACGAGAAAAAATGTGGAAGCACTGATTAGAGTCAAATTTAATCAGTGCTTCCCTAGCTTTTATTAGCCGACGAAGCGAGAGAAAAGTATAATGCCTCTTATTATTACATATATCCATAAATTATGCAAAATATTTTACTATTTGACAAAAGCTATTTAAACTTTAATTTTTTTATGATATTTTTAATATAATAGAAAATTAAGGAGAAAATATGTTAAAAAAACTAAGCGCAATTATGTTGTTCTGTTTAATTAGCAGCCTTGCTTTTGCACAAACTGCTCCAAGACAGATTTTATCCGAAAAAGATATTAATAATTTTATTGCCAATTATGAACAAATAATGGATGCATTTGAACTTCTTGAGGATAAATATGGCTATCTTTTTGATGAGATAGATGGTACCGGAGCTGAGCTGATGGTTAAGCTGCGCTCTGTAGTAGTGCCTGAGGAGATACAGGAAATTTTAAGAAAAAATGGACTTGGCGATAATGGTTTTGAAAAAGCAATGCTTATTATACAGGGAATCAGGCTGGCTTATATGGAAGAATATATAAAACAGATTAGGGAAGCAATAAGGCCGCTGGAAGATTCGATTGATAGCAGAGATCTTGCTTTGATAAACAGCAGAAGAGATGAATTGTTTGAATTATTGCAATAAATTTGTTAATTTCTCCTATTAAAAGTCCCGGGGTGCTATACAAATAGCAAATTCGGAACCTTCCCTTAGAGCAAGCGCTGGCGAGAGAAGGTTTCTGCCCCGGACTTTTGTTTTTTCAATATCAAAAGCACTAAAACCTAGGATAAAAATGCTTAATTTAGTATTACTTTTATTAGGATTTATTCCTCTAATATATGGCGCTAACTTGCTTGTAGACAGCGCCTCATCTTTGGCAAAAAAGCTTAATGTTCCAAGTATTATAATAGGGCTAACAATTATTGCTTTTGGAACATCTGCCCCGGAATTAACCATCAATATATTCGCATCTTTAAAGGGCAACAGCGATATTGTTCTGGGCAATATCGTGGGAAGCAATATTTTTAACATTGCCGGAATACTTGGAATATCTGCAATCATTTATCCGTTAGCAATCAACAAAAAAACTACATGGATAGAAATTCCTCTCTGTTTTCTGGCAGCTCTCGTAGTTTTTGTAATAGCCAGCGATGGATTTATTGATGGCGATAAGGTGTCGGTAATAAAAAGAACAGACGGAATTATACTTCTTTTATTTTTCGCTGTTTTTATTGGTTATATTATCCGGTTTATGATGTCTTCTTCATATACAGATGATTCTCCGGCAGCAAAACAACATTCTGTAGCTTTATATGTAGTTCTTATAATTATAGGTCTTGTTCTGCTTGTTGTCGGCGGAAGGATTATTGTTTTATTCGCAATTAAGTTTGCGCACCAAATAGGGCTTTCCGAAAGAATAATAGCTTTAACAGTTGTATCAATAGGTACATCATTCCCGGAACTTGCTACAAATATAATTGCTGCAAAAAAGAGAAACATAGATTTGGCAGTCGGCAATATTATAGGATCAAATATTTTCAATGCTTTTTTTGTTTTGGGAATTTCTGCAGTAATAAGTCCTGTTTTTGTACACGATAGGTCTTTTTTTGATTTATGCGTAAATCTTTTTATAAGTTTTTTGCTTTTCTTGTTCATTTTTACCGGAAAAGGAAGAAAAATAGATAGATGGGAAGGGATAATCTTTGTTATACTCTATATCGGATATATTGTGATGCTCTTTAAAATGCCGTAAATAATATATTTTGGAGGAAAATATGTCGGAAAAAGATAGTATATGCTGTCCCCAATTTAATCCTGTTCCCTGGGATAGCAAAGTATTGGAATGGGATAATAAAAAATTTGTAAAAGAAAGTGTCCGCACTTTTTTTAATATACCCATGAATTTTGGCTCTGTCATGAAAAAAATTATGAAAAAAGCAGAAGAAACAAAGGCTTTTAGTTCGGATTTTCTTTGTTTATCTGAGCATACTTCAAAATGGAATATGGATCTCTACCTTGCGGTTAATGAAGAAATAGCAGGCTTGGAAAATACTACCTTAACCGGCAATTTTTTCAGCAAAGTATATGAAGGTAGTTTTGGAAATACAAAAAATTGGTTTGCAGATTTTAAAACCCAGGCTGAAAAGATAGGGCTTAAAATAGGTAAAACATATACCTGGTACGCAACATGCCCAAAATGCGCTAAAAAATATGGCAAAAACTATGTGGTTATTGTAGGCCGAATAGATAAATAGGGAAGCACTGATTAAATTTGACTCTAATCAGTGCTTCCACATTTTTTCTCGTTTTCTTGCAGAAAACTACGAAAAAGGATAATAAGGTATTGTAGCCCCGAACAAGTTCGGGATGCTGCGCAATTTATTCTCGATTGAATAAATCAGCGGTTCCATAGTTTTTCTGCCGGGAATGTGAAGCAAAAAAGCACCTTTTTAGGTGCTTTTTTATTTGGAGGTAAATTTTGGTGTTTACTTATGAAGAGCAAAACACTCTTACGCCCAAGACGATTCGAACGTCTGACCTACGGCTTAGAAGGCCGTTGCTCTATCCAGCTGAGCTATGAGCGCACAATTCGGGATAGTAGGACTCGAACCTACGGTCTCCTGGTCCCAAACCAGGCGCCTTAGCCACTAGGCTACATCCCGAAATTATTTGAATTATACAGTTATTATATTTACATGGTCAATATATGAATGATATTTTTTCTTGGATGAATGTTGGATCGGAAAAACTTGAAATAAAAAGGCTTGCGGCACGGACGTCGCACTCAGCGCCGCGACACGGATGTCGCGAAACGTGCAAAGCACGCGCAAAGCGAGCGCTGGTTGCAGAGAAAGCATTTACTCTCCTTGATAAAAATTACCCAAAAGAAATCTCTTTTTTGAATGTAAAAAGCGATTTTCAGCTTCTTATATCGGTAATACTTTCTGCCCGAACAACAGACAGACAGGTAATGGAAGTAGTTCCCGCGCTTTTTGAAAAATACCCCAATCCTTTGGCGCTGTCGCAGGGAAAGCTTCAAGATATTATGGGTATAATAAAATCTGTTGGGTTTTACAGGGTAAAAGCGGCGAATATAAAGCAAACCAGCGCAAAGCTTGCGGAAGAGTTTGCCAGCAGGGTTCCATGCACGATAGAAGAGCTAATAACACTTCCTGGTGTAGGCAGAAAAACCGCAAATGTGGTTGTGGGCTCTTTGTTTGCAAAGCCCGCAGTTATAGTGGATACGCATTTTGGCAGGGTTGTAAGAAGAATTGGCTTAACCGAATCAAAAAATCCCCATAAAATTGAAAATGATATAGCTTTGCTGATACCTGAAGAAAAGCAATACAGGTTTTCCATGACCGCAAATCTTCACGGAAGAGAAATATGCCATTCCCGGAAGCCATTATGCACTGCTTGTTTTCTTAAATCGCTGTGCAAAAAAGAGCTAGGGAACCGCTGATTTATTCAATCGAGAATAAATTGCGCAGCATCCCGAACTTGTTCGGGGCTACATTACCTTATTATCCTACTTTAATGCTTTGGTTAAAATATTTTCTACTTTGCTAATTATCTCTTCCGCGAATTTTTTTAGATCCGGGACAGCCTCTTGCTTAACTCTAAAACCTACAGCTCCTGGATGTCCGCCGCCATCTTCGATTTTAAGTTTTTTTAGAACTTCCCGCAAATCGATTTTAGAAAAAGTATGGCTTCTTCGCATACGGAGTTGAATTAGATCAGAATCATCAGAATGGTCATAATATGCAATAATACTTAAATAGCCGCTCTCTTCAGAAAGATCATCTGCCATGCGCCGTGCGATACTTGGAATTAGTTGTTTTTTAAACTCTTTGTAGAGAGAGTATGCATCATTTTTGTCAATAATTATATAGGCAATATGTTTGGAGCTTTTTTTTCTATCATAAAAGTAGTGGTAACAGTTTATTTCTTCGTCGGATAATTTTTTTAGCTCGTCAAAAATTTCATCCATAGATGAAAAATTGTTGGAATTAATATTTGTCATTCGAAGAAGCATTTCATTATAACGCTTGCTGAAATAGTTATAAAATTTCTTCTGGCGCGCAGACTTGAGATATTTGCCCATTTTGGAATCGCTTATCATGCCTGTAATCAGTGCAAGAACAAAATTACGTGAAAAGAGATCAGATACATCATAGCCTCTGATAAAATTTTTTTTGTTGAGTTTAAAAGCCAGATACCCGATAAGTTCGCATGTGGAAGATGCTTCATCTGCAAAGCAATTGCCGCTATCTCCTATGTAGCCGCTGTCTGCTCCCAAATGGTGGTCTATTTCTATTTTAATTATGTTGTTATCAGCAATTATATCTGTAATTTTTGTTCCGCCTTCAAGCATGGCAGGCTTAGGCGTATCGAGCACCGCAGTAACGCCAAATGTGTTTACAATATCTTTTTCAGATTCAAGAATCGACACCCTGTTATATTTACATATCTCTATTAAATATGGAAATTTATGATGATATTCCTTGTAAAGCAAAAGCGATACTCGCTTGTAAAATTTTCTCAAAAGAATGCTGAAAGCAACCATGGACGCGATGCAGTCTTCATCCGGCTCTTTGTGCCCAAGCAGAAGAAAATTACTTTCTTCACGAATAACTTTGATAACGTTGTCTATAACTCTGTTTCTTTCTGCAATTGTTGGTATTTTTCTTTTTCGCGTATCAAAAAAATGAAAAATATTTTTTGATATTATTATTTTGTTGCCGCCGTTTTCCTGGGCTTTTTGCAGGGCTGTTTCTGCTTCTTTCTTTAAATCTTCAACAGAATTGGCATTTTCAGGGTATGAAGAAATACCAATGCTTAAAGTAATTTTTTCTCCGTTTATGCTAAATTTGTCAGAAGCAGATATTTTTTGGGTTATAATACGGCATAAATGCAGGGCTTCCAAGGATTGTGTGCCTACAAGTGTGATTGCAAAGCAATTTTCTTCGCATTTTTCAATAATACTATCTTTTTTTACAAAATCGGATTTAAATTCCGAAATTATCTCTTCTGTTACATGTTCCAGTTCTTCTTTTCTGCAAATTTTACTCAATTTATCGAACTCATCAGTTTTAAATATTATTAACGAAAGGGGTATTTTGTTGTTTTTTGAGTATGAAAATTTGTCAGAAAGTGAATCGTACATACTATAATGATCCTTCGTATATTAATTTCTCGATACCGTCAAGGGTGACTGTGCTATTCTCTTCAAAACGCTTCATGGCACTGGAAACATGGGAAATGAGTACAATATCGGGATTGATTTTTTCCATGTATTCCCGCGACATTTCTAATGAGCCTTCGAGTATTATACCATCAATTTCTGATATTAGCGGAATAAAAGAAGCGTCGAGGGTATGAGTAAGGAGTATTATTGATTCTTTTGTGCTATCAAAAACAGATGGAGCTTCCTGGAAATTATTTACTTTAATAATTTTTCCTGTGCAGTGCTTGCCAAAGCCTTCGGCTCCTTTTCCCAATATATTTCCTATAACATGGATTCTTATGTTGTTGGTTGCCAATGGTGATTGTATGGGGACTCCGGAAACAACAACAACTTTGTCGCGCGTTTTTGCAAATCCTTTGCGGACTGCTTGTGTAATGGCGCTTTGTATCATTCCTTCTGAATCTTTTTGCTGGTCTATTTCTACGGGGAAAATTCCCCAAAACAGAAGAAGCTGGCGTCTTACTGTTTCGCTTGGCGATGCGGCAATGATTGAACGGCGCGGGCGATGGCGGCTAACCAGCTTTGCGGTGTTTCCGCTTAAGGTTGGGACGATTATGCAGGCAGCGCTGATTTTATCGGCAATCCATGAAGTGGAATTTGTAATTGTATTGCTGAAATTGCTGTCGGTGCCTGCTTGCCTGCGCCGTTCATCCAGGTGTTGTGCATACTCATAGGAAGATTCTACTGCTCTTGCAATGTTGTCCATAACTTCTATGGCAGCTTCGGGATATAGCCCATTTGCGGTTTCTCCGGAAAGCATTATGCAGTCTGTGCCATCAAGAATGGCGTTTGCTACATCCCCTGCTTCTGCACGTGTAGGGGAGGGGTTTCTTATCATGGAATCGAGCATTTGCGTGGCTGTTATAACAGGTTTTCCTGCTGCATTGCAAAGCCGTATTATTCTTTTTTGCTCCAAAGGAACGCGTTCTGTTGGAATTTGAACCCCAAGGTCGCCTCTTGCAACCATTATTCCGGACGCAACTCGTATAATTTCTTCGATATTATTAAGACCTTCTTCGTCTTCTATTTTTGCAATAACAGGCATATTTGAGCCTATTTCTGCAAGATATTTTTGTATTGATGTAACATCCGCAGCTTTTCTTATAAAAGAAGCTGCAACATAATCTATGCCTTGTGTATGACCGAAAAGCAGGTCTTCTTTGTCTTTTTCTGTAAGAGCAGGAAGTTTTGTTTTTACGCCAATTATATTAACATTTTTTCTGCTGCCAAATTCGCCGTCATTGGCAACTTTGCACTTGATAATCCTGTCCGCGGCAGAAAGAACATGCAAAGCAACAAGACCATCTGCAATGAGAATTTTTGCGCCCGGGATAATATCATCTGCAAGTTGGGCATAATTTACTGTGATTTTACCTTTTTCTGTAAAAGCTCCGGCTTCGCCGTATAATTTTATTGCATCAGATTCAGCAATTACATCTACCAACTCATCTTTTTTGAGAGTCAGAATGCCATTATCGCGAATTTTTCCTGTTCGTATCTCGGGACCTTTGGTGTCGAGGATTAATGCTATTGGAACCCCCTCTTCTTTTGAGGCTTTTCTTACCAATTCGATTCTTTTTTGATGCTCCGCATGGTCTCCGTGCGAGAAATTAAATCTGGCTAAGTTCATTCCGCGTTTTATTAGCGATCTAATAAGCTTGTCTGATTCTACTGCCGGGCCTATAGTGCAAATAATACGTGTATTTCTGATGGAATGCATGCTGGTTTTCCTTTACCGCTAATACTATACTATATATTACAGGTATCGGCAGAAGATTTTATAATTTTAATTGCTTAAAATAATCAGTATTTATCGATTATGTGCCGTAAATTTGTACAAAGGGTCGGTTTTCGACAACATACCGCACCAGAGGGGGACGGCAAATTGAATTATAAAATTCTTGGTTTATTACTCTTTTTTTCTGTGTTTTTTATTGTGTTGGGTTGCAGAGCAACAACAACAGCAACAACAACAGCAACAGCAACAGTAGTAACAGCAACACCTCCGCCGAATATCGCAGAGAATCAATCAAATGTTAAATTTTATATTAACCCATCGAATTTTTATAATGATGAATTTGGGTTTATAGGTATTAAGTACCATACAAAAGAAGAAATATGGGAAAGAAGAAAAAAGATTCTTGAAGAAAGGAATGCATCTCCGGAAGAACATAGAAAAGTGCAAAATGCCATCCCTAAAGGCGGCATTATTTCTGTTCATATAGGCCGCCGAGACCTTATGCACGCCAATACGCGGTACTATACATTTCGCGGCAATAAAAATAATAGAACGGTTTTTGCGGTAAATGGACGCGAAGGAATCCCTAATATCAGGGGCAGGGATGGAAACTGGTGGAGTATTGTTGAAATTCCGCTGAATGAAGATATCGAAAGTGTAATTGATGTGATTGTAACAGACCGAAGAACAAACAAGGATTATAACTTTAAGATTATACGCAGCGAATAAAAGGTACGCAAAGCGACCGCAGCAGAGCTGAGGGGTACGCCTGCGCGACCTTTTGTTTCCTCATTCGCTCGGTCACACCTGCAAGGGGTACTTTGTGCGCAAGCTCTGCAACATGGACGTTGCGCGTCTGGCGCAGCGACACGGATGTTGCGAAAAAGCGCCAGGCTGCTTACCCGCGACTCTCGCTCCATTCGGAAATAAAATCTAAATTTTCATGAACAATTACAATTTATCTGCCGAAAATCAGATATATATGAAAAAAATAGCGCCACCTGTAAAGTTTCTTGGTTTACTGTTATTGGTAGTAATTACTCATAATATTAGCGCCGAAGTGACTTTCGGGGGAATTAATCTCATTTCTCCCAAAGAGGCTATTTTTACTGCAACAAGCGATCTTCCCGGAGAGCCCAGGGTAAGAAATTATACAACTCTCTTTAAAGCAGATGTTGATACAAACTTTATGCATCAGCTTACATTTTTTCCCGAAAGAGTGCTTTTTTTAAGAGAAAAGGGAGTTATTCAAATAAGTAACAGGTTTGGCGTTTTTAGAAGCGATTCAACATTAAGAAGATATCAGCCTGTTCTGGAATTTCCTTCTTTTGTCAATGGCAGCCAGATATATACAGGAAGGGTTTCGGGAACTATAGCTTCGCCGGACGGCAGATGGCTTGTTTACATGGTGCGAACTTCGGTTGCACGCGGAAATCTTGTGCTTATGGATCTTACTACCAACAGAGAAACAATTATTTCTACTAATGTTGAGTATAATTATGAAGCTCCTCCTGTAATATGGTCAGAAAATTCGCGTATTCTTATTTATGAAAAAGCAGGTTCTCTTTATTATTATAGTATAGATCAAAAAACCTCGATGGCTTTGATAGCTGAGAATTTAAGAAGGATTGGAAGAGGCAGAATTAATAGCGTTGCATGGAGAGGAGATAGCCTTCTTTTTTTAAGAGACAATTTTGTATTCAGAATAAAAAAGCCTGAAATTTTTACAATATCTGTTTTTAGTGATTTTATAGACATTGGAGAGGTTGTTGGAAGAATTCCGTTCAGATTTGATCCTAATTTTGATAATTTCTGGGTATCTCCGAATGCGAAGGAAGTTATTATAAGTAAAGGCGGAAGAAACCTCTTTTTCTTCAGACTGGACAGAGATATAATGTTTGAGCTGGCTGATGTAAGGTCCTTTCCTTTTGTTTTTCTTCCAAGAGGCACCAGGATTCAAAACCTTGTGTGGGATAAAACCGGAACAGTTACAATTCTAACCTCAACGATTATAAGGGGTAAAAAAGAATCAGCTCTTTTTAGACTTAACACAGCTGCCAAAGAGCCTACTTTTACCAGATTAGCTGAGTCCAGGATATTTGATATAGTTGCAAGCGATGACATGACCAGAGTAGCGCTTATTAAAGAAAATAGCGTTGTAATTATGCAGCATCAGAGTTGGACAGCGATAAGAGAATATAGTTTTAATACACCTCTGCATGTGATTTGGCTTAATAATGATGATATTGCAATATTTGGGAAAAATAGTTCGGAAATAATAAATACAAGAACAGGCGGAAGGGATCTTCTGACTATTTCTCAGGCGGAAACCTGGGGATTTAACAGGGCTTCATCGTCTATAATTTGTTCTGTAGACGGAAGGTTTTTTAGATGGGACGGCAGCGGCGGCTGGGTTGAGACAGAAATAAGAGAATTTGACCCCGAAGTAACAGTATCGAATTATTATCGTTTATATACTGAAAGGTTTTCCGGCGGAAGCTACAGAAACATGATATTTGTAAGAGATTTAAGAGAACTAAAGACAGTACCGCTTTTTCCTGTCCCGGTCATACAATATGATCCAATACCTTTAGTAGACGAGCCTGTTAACTTTAGAAATTTCACACATGGATCAAGGGTGCGCGGAAGGTATATTTCCCTTGTTTTTAATGCAATAAAAGATGATAGTGGTCTTACCGATGTGCTTAATCTTCTTTTTGATTATGGCATAAAAGCGACTTTTTTTGTAAGCGGAGATTTTATAAAGCGCTATCCTTCTGCAGTTGCGGAGATTGCTGCCTCCGGACATGAAACCGGCTCGCTTTTTTATTATACTTTTGACCTGACAGATGCCAGGTTTGGAGTAGACAGAGAGTTTATAAGAAGAGGTCTTGCAAAGAATGAGAGTCTCTATTTTGAGGCTACAGGCAGGGAGCTTTCTCTTTTGTGGCACGCCCCATTTTACTTTGTCAATTCCATGATGATCGAGGCAGGCGCACAAATGAATTACACATATATAGGAAGGGATGTTATAGTTTTGGATTCAAAATCAAGCAGGGGTGCTAATTTTGAAACAAGCCAGTTTTATGAATCTGCGGCAACTCTTGTTGAAACTATAATGGCTAAAAAAAGACCTGGCTCTATAATACCTATAACAATAGGAAGGTCGGATTATGGAAGAAGCGATTATCTTTTTCAGTATCTTGAACATCTTATAAATAACCTGATAGCCTCTGGTTATAGAATTGTGCCTGTATCAGCATTAATTGATATGGCAAAATAAAAATAGGGGAGTAGATTTTAATGAATCCTTTAAACATGTATCGGGAAACTTCAATTAAAACAGCAGGACAAGGCAAGCTTATAGTATTGCTTTATGATGAAGCAATAAAAAATCTTGATAAAGCAATAGCTATAATTGATTCAGGAACCAAGCAGTATGATAAGGCAAGCAATGCAATAATCAAAGCTTTGGACATAATTACTGAATTATCTGCTTCTCTTGATTTTGAAAAAGGGAAAGATATTGCAAGCAATCTGTTTAGTCTCTATGTATATTTTAACAGACAGCTAACAACTGCGAACCTGGACAAAGATTCCGCTCCTCTTAAACCTGTAAGAAATATGATGCTGGAACTCAGGTCTGCATGGAAACAGATTGAAAATACAAAAGAAACATCCGGAAAAGGAACTGCCGGAATAGACGTAGCGGGGTAACTCTTTGGCATCTGTTATAGAGAATAATATTTTAAACTATCTCTCTATTGTTGTTAAATCCTTTCGCAGGTATCTGGAGGCGCTTTCTTTTTTGCAAGAGTCGGTTTCGAGCGAAAATGTTGACAGCCTGATGATACAGGTAAAAGAATCTTCTATAGTAGCATACAATGTTGTATGTTATAAAAAAACAGCCAATGCTCTTATTTTGGATATAGAAAAAGAACAGATTCCAGTTGCTCCTGACTTTTTTTCAAAAGTATCGCGGTTTGAAAAAGAAATAGAAGAACTTGAGTCTGATTACAATAAAGCATATTTAATATTAAAAGATAAAATTGTGAGTCTTATGGACAAGTATGATAAAAAATTGTCTGAATTTTCAAAAATACCGAATGCCATAAAAAGAGAAAACAATAATTCTTTTGGACATTCATCAGAAATGCTTGATGTATCTGTATGAGTGCTGCTCCTTTTTATATCCTTGACGGATATAGTCTTATATATAAATCATATTTTGCCTTTATAAAGGCGCCTCTTTATAATAAAAAAAACGAAAATACATCCGCGCTTTTTGGTTTTTTCAGAACTTTGTTTAGTTTTTTTACTCAATATAAACCCTTATATTTTGCAGTTGCCATGGATTCAATAGGTCCAACATTCAGACACGAACAATATCCGGAATATAAAGCAACAAGAGATAAAACGCCGGAAGATCTTCAGGCGCAAATACCGAGAATTGAAAAAATCCTTGAAATCATTGGCGTAAAAGTTATAAGAATAAATGGGTTTGAAGCAGATGATATAATAGCCACTTTTGCCAAAAAGTGCGTTGCTGAAAAAAGAAAATATTTTATTATTACAGGCGATAAAGATTTAATGCAGCTTGTTTCCGAATACACAGGCATTTTAAAACCAGGCAAAACAGGCTACGAAGAACTTGGAAGAGAAGAAGTTTTTGCACAGTACGGAGTATATCCGCACCAGATAGTAGATTATCTTTCGCTTACCGGCGACAACGCAGACAATATTCCAGGAGTTAGCGGAATAGGTCCAAAGAACGCATCGGCGCTTCTTGAGAAATACGAAAATATCGAAGGCATATATAATTCTTTGGATAAAATGACAGGCAGCATTAAAACCAAGCTCGAAAACGGACGAGAAAGCTGCAAAATAAGCAGGGACCTCGTTGTTCTTAAAGATGATGTTAAACTTGACGATTTAATCGAAAATTTTATAGATGATTTTTCCACTAATAACTATTCTTATGTAAATGCTGCGCCATTTTTCGAAGCAGAAAATGCAAAAAGTCTTGCAGCGTGGATATTGCAACAGGACGTTGCAACCTGCGCCGCGGCACGGACGCCGCAATTTGGCGCAGGACAACTTCAATTGAGCGCCGGGCAGCAGATCGCAGGCAGGCAGCAAGACGCAGGCCCGCTTTTTGATAACTCCGAAGAAGATGCTTCTCCCTCTGCAAGTATACAAACCGCAGATGTACAAAACAAACCGGATACTGGTATGTTTTTCGAAAGTAAGGGCATTGCCGAAGATATTGAAAAATATTTCAGCGAAGATGAAATTAAAGTGCTAAAAGGAAAAGGCTCCTACACTGCTATCACGGATCTTAATTCTCTTGACTCTCTCATAAAAGAAATAAAAGAGAAAAAAATATTTTCTTTTGATGTTGAAACCGACGGGCTAGATACATTTACGTCAAACCCCGTAGGGTTTTCAATCGCCCTGGAAAGCGGCAGCGCTTATTATATTCCGCTTAGGGCAGATAACAAAGAAATTTTGCCCGAATCTCTTGTTAAAAACAGGCTCCGTCTTATTCTGGAAGATAAATCCCTGAAACTTATAGGGCAAAATATAAAATTCGATTATAAAGTGCTTTGCAAATGGGGCATAAAACCAACGAATATATGGTTCGATACAATGATTGCAGCCTGGCTCCTTAATACACGCTTAGGCTCTTTTAGCATGGATTATCTTGCTGAGTATTACCTTGATTACAAAACAATTAGTTATAAAGAAGTTATGCAGAGCGCCGAGTGCGGCGTACGTGCCTCAACATTTGACCTTATTCCTCTTGAAACAGCAGTAGAATATTCCGGCGAAGATGCAGATATAACGTACAGACTCTATACAATTTTCAGCAAACAGCTAAAAGAAAAAGAAATGGAATCTCTCTTTTATGATCTTGAAATGCCGGTAGTTGTTATACTTTCTGATATGGAACTCGAAGGAGTACGAATAAGAAGAGAAATTCTTGAATCCTACGGCAAAGAGCTTGGAAAAAAAATTGCGGAACTGGAAAAAGAAATATATAAGCTTTGCGGCAAAGAATTTAACATAAGCTCTACAAAACAGCTTCAGGAAGTGCTTTTTACAGAGAGGCAGCTTAAAACTGTAAAAAAAACCAAAACAGGTTATTCAACAGATAACTATGTTCTAGAAGAGCTTGCAAAAGAAGACCCGGTTCCGGCTCTTGTACTCAAATACAGAACATACTCAAAACTTAAGTCAACATATGCAGACGCTCTGCCGCAGTTATCCGAAGCATCAACTTATAAAATTCATACAACATACAGGCAGACAGGAACAGCAACAGGCAGGCTTTCGAGCATCAATCCCAACTTGCAGAACATACCAATCAAAGATGAAGATGGTAAAAAAATCCGCAAAGCGTTTGTTCCATCTGCCGGAAGAATTTTCATGAGCGCGGACTACTCCCAAATAGAGCTTGTGGTATTTGCCCACCTTTCGGAGGATCCGGAATTAATCCGCGCTTTTGCAGAAAAAACAGATGTACACACGCTTACGGCATCACTTATTTTTGGTATTGCGCAGGAAGAGGTAACGCCGGAGCAGCGGCGCATAGCCAAAACAATTAATTTCGGCGTTATGTATGGAATGAGCAGTTTTCGCCTTTCAAAGGAGCTGCAAATTCCGCGCGTAAAAGCAGAAGATTTTATAAATTCTTACTTTAACCGCTACGGAAAAATCCGTGATTTTATCGATAAAACAGTAAAATACGCAGAAGAAAATGGGTATGTAAAAACAATACTTGGCAGGCGCCGTTATATAGATGGCATAAACAGCAAAAACAAGAATGAAAAAAGCGGTGCAGAAAGAATGGCTGTGAATACCCCTATTCAGGGTTCTGCAGCAGATATTGTAAAGCAGGCAATGATAAATGTAACTTCACGAATTAAGAAAGATGGGTTAAACTCAAAACTGGTACTGCAAGTTCATGATGAACTAATTTTTGAAGTGCCTTTTAATGAGAATGAAGTAATGAAAAATATTCTTAGAGAAGAGATGGAATCAGTAATTAAGCTTAAGGCTCCTTTAAAAGTCTTCATTGAAACCGGAGAAAGCTGGGGAGATATGTATTAATGATAATAGGGTTAACAGGTAAATATTGCAGCGGTAAAAGCTCAATAGCAGAAGTGTTTGAAGAAAAAGGATTTTATGTTATCGAAGTAGACAAACTTGGCCATGCAGCCTTAAAAATAAAAATGAATGAAATCGAAAAAACATTTGGCAGTATTGTTATAAAAAACGCAGAAGTTGACAGATATGCTTTGGGAAAAATTATTTTTAAGAGCAGCAGAAAAAAAGAAATGCTTGAGAAAATCGTTCACCCGGTAATGGTTCAGGAAGTGGAAAATATTCTAAAACAGCGGCAGGGAGAAAATATTCTTATAGATGCAGCCATACTTGCCCACATGAGGCTTCATAAATATTGCGATGCGGTTATCTGGATAAAAGCGCCGTTTTTTAAAAGACTTTTTATGGCAATGCACAGGGATAACAGAGGCATTTTTTTTGCCCTTAGAAGAATGATCTCGCAAAGAAAACTCAAATCTAATCTTACAAAAAAATATGTCGATACTTATATTGTACACAACTCAGGAGATATTAATAGTCTCCCGGATAAAGTTGATAATATTTTAAAAACTATAAATTCAAGGAAATAAGTTTATGGAACAGCAAAAAATATTATGGGTTATTCTTTCTGTAGCAATTTTACTTCTTGCTGTGCTTGGAAGCGCTTTCTTCATTTTTGGAAATTCATTTGCAAGAACAGAGCCGGCAGCAATGGCTTCGAATGTAAGATCAGGTGCAAACAGATTTGACGCTGTAGAATGGGCAAGAACAGGAAGAGAATATCCTACACTTCATGATATTACACTGCAAGGCAATAATGAAACGGACTTTGTTGTTTCTGCAGATAGCAGAACCGGTGCAGATTCGGTTACTGTTACCAGAGTAACAGAAGAGCCTGGCAGAGTAGTTGTTTCTTTGCCAGTAAAACAAATTGAACAGCCAAGAGCCGCTGCTGCGACCCCGGCTCCGGCAGCAGCAGCACGTCCGCCTGCTCAAAGAACCGAACCTGCTCCAGCAAGAGCTGCTGCTCCTCCAAGCGCCGCAGCTCCGGCAAGACCAGCGGCTGCTCCAAGTGCCGCAGCTCCGGCAAGACCAGCGGCTCCGCCTGCAAGAACTGTAACAAATGTAAGAGAATATTGGATTCAGACAAACTCTTTTTTAACAATTTCAAGAGCAGAAGAAGAAAGAAGAGTAATTACATCAAAAGGGTTTCCGGCAGTAATTCAGACCAGAGTAGATGGAAACAGAACTTTTTATCGTGTCAGAGTAGGAGCTTATTCCACAAGGGCAGAAGCTGAAAAATTTCTATATTGGATTCAAAATATAAACGGGTTTGAAGGAAGCCAGATTTTCGAAGTTACAGCCAGAAGAGAGTTATAGCTCTAACAGTAATAATTTTCGGGAATTAGTTGAAAAATTATTTTTTTCGATTAATACTGGTAAAATATACTGTAAAATTTAGGAAGTTAACAATTGAACGAAGAAGATATTCAAGAATTCGAAGATTTTGATAAATTAGAAAAAGATCATAGAACATCTCTTGTTCCTGCTGTTGAAAGCGTTTATAAAAAAATTATAAAAATATTTGATTCAAAAAAGTTATGTGAAAAAGACCTTGCCGGGGTAAAAAATGATATATACAAGCTTATTGAGCCTGCAAAAAACCTGGAATTTTTTCAAATAGGCAATCCAATAAAAAATCTTAACACATATCTTTCAAAATTTGATTTTAAAAATAAGAGTTATAAAAAAGAAGAGCTGGACTTTGATTATATGAGGAATACAATTTTGGAGATAAAGAAAATTCTTTCTCCAAATGAAGCAACTAAAGAGGTCAAATTTAGCAACTCATCCGCAATCTCATCTTCTTCTGCGGGAATAAAAAAAATCCCCATAGACTGGAATAAAAAAATAGTTATTTGTGATTATAACGGGAGAAAATACTTTTCCGATCTTAAAGACAAACTTATTGATTTTGGATATGAGATTTACTTTTTTAAAGAAATAGATGATGCAAAAAAGAAAGTATTAAAAGAAGATATTCATTTAATCATAATTGATACAGATTTAATTCTGGAAAATGATACCGTAGTGCCCTGGTTACGAAAAATCAAAGAAAAACGCAATTCTTTTAAAACTTTTTATTTATCTGCCAATAATGATTTTAAAACCCGCTTGTTTGCTATCAGAAACGAAGGAGATGCTTTTTTCGAAAGCACTATTGATGTAGCAAGAATTGCCAATAAAATTGAATACTTTGCTGCCAGCAGCCAGGTGCAGCCGGATCATATTCTTATTATTGATGATGACGCAGACACGCTTTCCTTCTATGCGCAACTTTTTCAGCAACATGGAATGGTTACTTCTGTAACAACAGATCCTTTTTCCGTGTTTAATTTAATAGCCGACTCAACTCCGGATTTAATTATTATTGATATGCTTATGCCCGGCTGCAATGGTATAGAGCTTGCTACCATGATAAGGCAGTATGACGAATTTCTTCTCATACCAATAATTATTTATTCTGCCTTTGACAAGCCTGTTACTGATGATTTCGAAATCTCACTCTCAAGCTGCGAATTTATTAACAAATTCACAGATGACGAAAACTTTGTTGCTATTGCAATAAACAGAATAAGCAGAACAAAAAACTTAAAATATTTTCTGGAAAGAGACTATTTAACAGGTCTTTTAAACTATTTTAATATATGCAACAGCTTTCAGAAAGAGTTTGTAAGAGCTAAAAGAACAAATTTTCCTCTAAGTTATGCAATTATTGATATTGATAACTTTAAATCTGTAAACGACACCTATGGTCATTTTGTAGGCGATACAGTTTTGAAGAGCCTTGCCCGATTACTTATAGACAGACTTCGAGCTACAGATATAGTAGGAAGATATGGCGGAGAAGAGTTTGTTGTAATTATGGGTAATACCGGTGTTCAAACTGCAAAAAAAGTAATAGATACAATAAGAGAAAATTTTAGCAAAATTTTACATAATGCTTTTGGCCGTGAGTTTAATGTTACTTTTAGCTGTGGTATCTCAGGTTTTCCTGATTTTTCTGTTACAAAAGTCATTTTTAACAATGCTGACATGGCTTTATATGAAGCAAAAAAAAGCGGAAAAAACAAGGTTGTTGTCTATGAAAACAAATAGCAGGATTTTTGTTCTCCTTTTCCTGCTATTTGCTATTTTTTCCTGCGGTCGTGAAGAAAAAAAAATCTCTATAGAAGATGCCGAACATCCCAAAGTAATCTCCATAAACAGGGGGGAGCTTAGGGGTAATAACCTTGTTTTTTATGACTTAAAAAACAGGTATAAAATTAATTCAAACAACCCTGTTTTCTTTAAAGCAGAAATAGATAGAGCAAAAGGTCCCTATATGTTTGCCATTCACACCTCTGCATGGATAAAAGAGATAGAATTTTTTGCTTTGGACAAAAAAACATATATTTATTTTACAATTTTCGAACCATCTGAGATAGAAGCGTTCTCGATCAGGCTTTTGGAAAATTCCGATAGATCTTTTCCGCAAAATATTACAGTCCCCCAGCTTAGAGAAGTAAGATTAATTAACCAAAGCGATTTTGTTGAAGGGTACATAGTATCTCACAATTATGTTTCACAAAGCGAAAATTTTAGAAACATAATTTCGGACAATAAAAACACTTTTGTTTTTGATCTTGACGGATATTTTAATGCTAACCCCTTATCTCATATTATAATTGAAGTTGACGCAAAACCTTTAAATGAAATAGAAAGACCCTATATTCATTTTTTTACGGACGGAGTAAAGAGCACCATAACAGCGTTTCCTGTAAAAGGCAGAATTACTATTACTGCTACAGATCTATCCCAGATTATTCCGGATTTTTGGCCCGGAAAAGCAAATACAAATACAATTGTAACTATCAATTCACCGGGCAGCGCTAATATTTTCGATAGAATTTCACTTATTCGCAACCAAATTGACATTTCTCCGCTTGCAGCCCTTGAAGCAGATTTTGGAACAATTATTGATTATCCAATGGCAAACTGGAGGCATCGAGAATTTGAGCTTTTTTCCTGGACGCATTTCCCCGAATATCTTTTAATAGATACTATTGATTATAGATTTCAGGCTTCCATGTTTAAAAGATTGGCCTTTTTTGCGGAAAAACTTGGATTTGCAGGGCAGCTTCTTACAGATGCTGAATTGTACAGGAAGCATGGATGGAATGCGCATAATTATAAAGCAGATGACTTAAGCCATTTTTTTAACTTGGCAGAGAGCACGAACTTTCCCATTACAGCAGAAGAAAAGCTTCTTAGGGAAATCCTTCAGGCAAATAATATAATAAAAAGAGAAAACTCCAAGTTTGTACCCATAGACGGCGGAATTTTATCTATATCCAGAGAAACTGTCCCTTATCTTAGGAGAATTTTTATTATGCACGAAGGATACCATGCTGTATATTTTGCCTTAGAAGAATTCAGGGAGAAAACCAGACAAATATGGCTTAATGCTCCTCCAAACATAAAGGTTTTTTGGGAACTCTTTCTGGCGCGCAGAACTTATGATATAACAAGCGAATATCTCTTTCTTAATGAATTTATGGGATTTCATCTTCAGCAAGACCCTGTAAGAGGGCAAAACTATTTTTTTAGCAATGCAATTCCTTTTCTTGAAAGAAGGCTTCCGGAAAAAGTAAGTTTTTTTAATACCCTAAGGCAAAACTACAGAGAGGAATTTTATTCAATAAGCAACCAATTTGCAGAAGCAGTTTTTGCTGTTGCAGGATTTCCTCCCGGAGATCTTTTGTTTATAAGAAGAGTAAATTAAGTTTTTCACCTGCTGCTTACTATGGCCTCTCGGCTTCACGTCGCAACGAGGACTCTGGCGAATCGCAACAGCCTCCAGCCTAGATAAAGAGATATCACTTTAGATTTACTTCTTTTCTACCTCTGAAATTGCTTCTTCGATAGCATTGAGAGCAAAATCCATTTCATCTTTTGTAATAACCAGAGCAGGCGTAAGAGTAAGAATATTACCCATAGTTAATTTAAAACTCACTCCTTTGGAAAGAGCCCTGTACATTACTTCTTCTGCCTCTTCAACTGCAAGCTCTCTTGTTTTTCTGTCTTTTACAAGCTCAATCCCTATAAAAAGCCCTATTCCCCTTACAGCTCCAATTAGAGGGTGACGATCCATCATTTCTGTAGCTTTTTTTAAAGCATATTCGCCAAGAGTTTTAACGTGTTCAATAATATTGTTTTTTTCGATAAAATTTATTGTTGCAAGCCCTGCTGCAGCCCCAAGTGTGCTTTTTTCGTGCGTAAAGTGCCCGATAGCAATGTGCCCCGCAACATCAAGTTTTTCATCTGCTATAGTTGCAGCAATAGGGAAAACGCCGCCGCCCAAACCTTTGCCAATTACAAGAATATCCGGAATAACATCGAAGTTCTGGCAAGTAAACCATTTGCCTGTTCTGCCAAGTGCGTGCGGCACTTCGTCGAAAATCAGCAATGCCCCATATTTATCACAAGCTTTTCGTACAATTTGCCAATATTCTTTTGACGGCACGTATGGAGTGCTTCTTACAGGCTCGGAAATTACCGCAGCAATATCACCTTCTTTTTCAAGAATATATTCAATATATTTTGCCCAAAGGATTTCCCATTCTTCGGGTTTTCCAATATCCATAAACCGCCTGTGGATATCCGGCGGCGGCACATGCTCTGTTCCGCTGCACAGAGGTCCGATTCCCTTTCTAAAAACAGCTTCGCCGCCAATCGAAATTGCATCGAGCGTTGCGCCATGAAAAGAGTCCCACATCGAAATTGTTTTATATCTTCCTGTTGCTACTCTGGCTAACTTTATGGCCATTGATATTGCTTCGGTCCCGCCGGGCGCAAAAAGCATTTTGTTCAGGTTTCCAGGAGTAAGAGACGCGATTTTCTCTGCAAAATCAACAACAATTTGATTCGTATACCTTCTTGTGCAGAAAGGGAGCTCATCAAGCTGCTTTTTTACAGCTTCGACAACATCTTTATTGCCAAATCCCACCTGATGAACATTATTTCCATGAAAATCAAGATATCGGCGGTCCTGCATATCTTCTATCCAGGCGCCGCTCGCAGATTTAAGTACATTCAAACATGGAGTAGATAATGATTGTTTTAAGAAATATTTGCTGTCTTTATCGAGGACTTTTTGTGTTTCGCTATTGATATTTTCTTTTTGCCATTTTTTTCTTTGCTCAGAGATATTGATATCACCCTCAAGCTTTAGTTGGGTATCGATTTTTTCGCTCATATTTTCTCCATACATAGGTGAATGTTGATATAAAATTGTATTTTAAAAAAAGCGGCGAGTCAATAAAGTTGTCTATACAAATAAAAAAATTGTTGACAGAAGATAAAAGCTGATTGATACTTTGTATAGACAATAAAAATTAAACAAATTTTACAAGGAGAGAAAACTATGAAAAGAGGATTTGTTTTTTTAATAATTGCAGTTCTGATTGTTGTACCGCTCTTGGTTGGGTGCGGCGCTGAAGGCAGAGGTAGATTCACAGCTATAATGGGAAGCTCCAGTCTTGGCGGGTCATGGTACCCAATGGCTAGTAGAATGGCAGGCGTTGCAATGACGCATGGTGACGTTATTGTTACAGTACAGGCTTCGGGCGGTGGAATGGAAAACATAAGACTTATGGCACAGGGACAATATCACATGGGTCTTGCTGAACCAAATGTTGCAGTGGAAGCAGCTCTGGGAACAGGGGCTTTTAGAGGAAATGTGCAGCACAACATGAGGTATCTTTTTAGGGAGTCGCTGATTAAATCCAATATTTAAGGATAATTAGTGGTACTTGGATAATTATCCTTAAATCAATATAAAAATTGCATTAATGTTGGGTTTTATT
>WQTU01000104.1 GCA_009786125.1 Spirochaetota bacterium | reverse complement strand
ATCAGCTTTACCTTATTATCCTTTTTTCGTAGTTTTCTGCAAGAAAACGAGAAAAAATGTGGAAGCACTGATTAGAGTCAAATTTAATCAGTGCTTCCCTAAATTGTGAGCGTTTTGGCTGCCTGCCATCGCCCATTTACTATACTGGTATGGTAACCATCAGCCTCGTAGCGGGGGCATATCTCGCATACAGCTGTGTACCAATCCCATTCTGCATTCCCGTTTTGACCATGACGCTGCAAATATAACTCATAGGCGCGGAAGCGGATTTCTTCTTCCAAGTCTACAAAAACCTTGCTTGCTGCAATGGATGCTATAGGTTTATTGTTTTTGTTTTTTAGTAGAAGGAAAAAGATGAATGGGATAAGCAACAACGGAAGCAGCAAAAACCATGGAAATCTAAAAGCGGAAGCTGGCTCTTCGTGAAAATAGCATCTCATTGAATCTGTTTCGGCTATCATGGCTGGCGTCAGGTAATCACCGTCTATCATTATCCTCACACGTCTATTGGGGCTTCTGCTTTCTTCATCGGTATTATCACCCCATGTATCCACTATTCCAATAGCAACGGGCTCTGAAAATAAATTTGCCTGAACTCCGCGCTGTTGCAGCTGGTTTTTCACAAAAAGGGCACGCTCTTTTGATAAGATAACCGGATCTATCTCATTTATCGCAAAGGCTGCATATCCGTGTATAAAAATTTGACCAATACCAAGGTTTCTGTTCATTAAATGGTTTGCGATTCTGTTGAGTTGCATATGTGCTTGTTCACTATTTGCAAATTCATTGCTGCTATTGGGTAAAAATAATAAAAAATCTACTTCCTCAATTTGTACATCTGAATTGCCAAAAGCAAAAGAAAACCCGCAGATAAAAAGAATTAATATAGCATATACTTTTTTCATAAATACCATCCTTCCTGATTCTATAGGGCAACGTCATTTAAGTTCTGCCAAACAATCGTATAGAAGGAGAAGGTTCTACATTATATCACACTTTTATTTTAAATGACGTTGCCCTATAGAATTCTATAATATTTATGTAATTTAGGCAATTAAACTTTTTTTTTACACTTTTTTTGGCGACTGATTAAACAAAGGTTCCAGCTTCGTAAATAATGCACTTCAAATATTTCGTTATTAAATGCAAATGAGTAGATTATTCTTTTCCCCACGAGCAGTTTTTCTTTTTTTACCGCAGACCTCTATTACGCTCACTTTGTTTCCTTAGATATTTGCTTTCTGTGAATACCAAGAAATTTAATATATTACCTAAAAACAATCAACATACAGAATTCTGCTATTCATCGGAAAAAACGTATTGCAAAATCGGTTATTCGTACGAAAAAATGCGTTATTACTATATTTATTCCTTGACTTATGCGCTAGTACGTGTCATGATTTCGTCGGAAAGACAAAAAGTGAAGCGTTATGTATCGGAATCTCTAAAAAACTGGAAGAAATCTCCTAATCGCAAGCCATTGTTGCTGTTTGGCGCCCGGCAGGTTGGCAAAACATGGCTTGTTCGCGACTTTGCCTCAGCTAATTATGCAGATTGTATAGAACTAAACTTCTTCACAAATGATTCCTTAAAGCAAATTTTTGAGACCGACATTTCTCCAAAATATATAATCAGGCAGCTGGAAATTCTCTTTAACAGAACCATTGACCCGGCAAAGACTCTGCTCTTTTTTGATGAGATTCAGGAATCGCAGAGGGCTATGGATTCATTAAAAACTTTTAATGACCAGGCTCCGGAGTACAATATAATCGCTGCGGGTAGTTTTCTGGGAGTTATGATAGGGCGGAGGCCAGTTGGGCAAACAGATCAGCTTGTATTGTATCCCATGTCGTTTTACGAATTCCTGGAAGCGCTTGGGCATGAGCAGCTTGTAAAAACAATTCAGGAGCGCGATGCCCGCTCGCTTAACAGCGTATCTCATTTGCTCACAGATTTGTTAAAACAATACTTTTACGTTGGCGGTATGCCTGAGGTTGTCTTAGAATACACAAAAAGCGAGAATTTGAATAAAGTGCGGGAGATTCAAAATAATTTGCTGAATGATTACAAAGGCGACTTTTCCAGGCACACAACTTTACATAATATTCCAAAGCTTAATATGCTGTGGGATTCAATACCGATTCACTTAACAAAAGAGAAGAAGAAATTTATGTATAAAGCGATTAAAACTGATGCGCGCGCCTCTGAATTCGAAAGCGCTTTACAGTGGCTGAATGATACAGGTCTGGTGTATAAAATAAACAGGGTAGATAATCCGCAAATACCATTGGTTGCACATCAGTCCCCCGGAGTTTTTAAGTTATATATGCTGGATATTGGATTGTTTTGCGCAAAAGCGGAAATATCAGCACGCGATATTTTTGCGCCTAATGTTGATATAATTGCCAGCTTTAATGGGGCGCTGGCAGAACAATTTGTGTGTCAGGAGTTAAAATCTGCAAGGGTTCGGCCTTTATTTTATTGGGGCAGAGAGAAAAGCCTGGCAGAAGTAGGGTTTTTAACGCAAAGCAATGGCGAAATTATACCGGTAGAGGTGAGACCTGTGCAGCATACAAAAGCAAAATCTTTGCAAGTATATATAAAAGAGTACAAACCAGCGCACGCAGTCTGTGCGTCGTTAAAAGATTATGGACTTGAAAATAATTTGCACTCTGTTCCGCTATATATGATTTCTGATGTATTGAAAATTCTTTGAATAATAAAAAAAATATTGCTAATCCGGTTTTTATAAGTTAATGTTAATAATATAAAAAGGTATAAATACCCTTATTTTTGTGATTAGTTTCACAAAAATAAGGGCGGATAAGTTATGGAAAATAAAAAATTGTCTTGGCAATAGATGATGATCCGATACAACTCGAAATACTTCTACAGATATTGAATGTGATGAAGCCAAAAAATCTAGCGCTTTTGAAATTCTAACCAAGCTGGTAAAGCAAGAAACGCTGATTAAAACAATTTAACAAGCTCTTACAAGATAGTATAAAACACATTTGGAGGATAAATGTATAACGCAAGCAAACTCGCACCTGTTATAGGTATAAATGAAGAAAAATGTATTAACTGTTATGCCTGTATAACCGACTGTCCGGTTAAATACTGTATGGACGGGTCTGGAAAAACACTGATGATTAACCATGACCTGTGTATTGCCTGCGGGCATTGTATTGCTGTCTGTTCTCACAAAGCTAGGCACCATGTTGACGATACTGCTCGTTTTTTAAGCGGCCTAAAGCGCGGAGAGAAAATAGTTGCTGTAGTTGCTCCGGCAGTCGCTGCGGTTTTTCCCGGCAATTACCTTAAATTAAACGGTTATCTAAAATCTCTGGGTGTTGAAGCGTTGTTTGACGTGAGTTTTGGCGCTGAGCTCACTGTTGTTTCTTACGTTAACTATATCAAAGAAAAAAAACCCAAGATGGTAATTGCTCAGCCATGTCCTGCGATTGTTAATTTTATTCAAATATATCACCCGAAATTAATACCATATCTGGCGCCGGCTGACAGCCCCATTCTTCACTCCATAAAAATGATAAAAGAATATTTTCCCCAGTACCGTACTCATAAAGTTGCGGTTATTTCTCCATGCCTTGCCAAGAAAAGAGAGTTTGAGGAAACTGGACTAGGGGATTACAATGTTACCATGCTTGCTCTTAAGGAGATGCTTGAGCAGCAAAAAATAGATTTAACAAGCTTTCCGAATGTGGAATATACAGGACCAATTGCTGAACGCGCAGTATCATTTCCTGCACCCGGCGGTCTTCTGGATACAGTCGAGCGCTTTGTGCCCGGCATAAGGCGGAATACCCGCAAAATTGAAGGGGTTCAAACGATTTATCATTATCTGGAAGGTGTTGCTAAATGCTTGGAAAAACCGGATATTGAGTTTCCTTTATTGGTGGACTGTTTAAATTGTGAAATGGGCTGTATTGGCGGTCCAGGCACGGGAAAAGATAAAGTTCCTCTGGATGAACTTGAAACTCTAATTCGAAAACGCAGCAGAGAGCTTGAAAAGCGGCTTAATCCAAAACAGAAGGAAAGATTATACAAAAAATATCATAACTTGTTAAACAAATATTGGAAACCTGGGATGTATGACCGGAAGTATCAGAATTTTTCTGCAAGTTACTCTATAAAATTACCAAGCGAAACAGAGTTAAAAGAAGTCTATCGCAGCCTGAAAAAAAACACAGAGAAAGATTTATATGACTGTACAGCTTGCGGTTATCATAGCTGCCGAAAAATGGCAGTGGCAATTTTTAATAAACTAAATAAGCGGGAAAATTGCGCTCATTATAATCTAATTCTTCTTGAAGAAGAACGAAAAACTGTAAAGTATATCAACCAGCATTTCAAGGAGCACATTGCTATTTCGCTTGATGCAATCGAGAAGATCAATAATCTTGTAGCAAAGCTCGACACTAGTATTAGCACACAATCAAATGCGGTAAATGATTCTTCGGCGGTAACAGAAAAAATTGTAACTGCTCTTAAGAATTCTTCCGAACTTTCCAGGCAAAAGCAAGAATCCATAATGGAATTAATTGATAATGCTGCAAAGGGACAAGAAGCCATGAAAGAAACTGTTCAGGCGGTTCAGGATATTTCCCAATCAGTAGAAGGCATAAGTTCTGCAATCAAAATTATTAGTGCAATTGCGGCAAACACTAATCTTTTATCCATGAACGCAGCTATTGAGGCTGCTCATGCAGGGGATGCTGGCAAAGGTTTTGCTGTAGTTGCTGATGAAATTCGCCGTCTTTCGGAGAGCACTAGAGAAAACTCGCGGAATATCTCTCAAACTCTCTCGGACATTATCTCCGGAATCAATACTACGTCCAGGCGTACCAACGACACCGGCATATTTATTAACGATATGTCCGAAGAAATTAATGGTTTCGGCATCACAATTAGCGAGCTTATTGGCGTATTGACAAAACTTTCTGCTGAAAGTTCTGAAATTACAAATGCGCTGCAAAATTTACAAGATATTAGTTCTGCGGTTAAAAATGATTATAGTGAAATGATGTCTTTGACTGATATAGTGCGATACGAAGTTAATTATTTGGCTGCTATGTCGGCAGATATTGTTCGCGCGATAGAAGAAAATAATCAGGAAATAATTCATAGGCTAATAGCTAAAGAACAAAAGAAGCAGTAGCCCGGAAGATAAGAGGATATAAGCTTAAGAGCCAAGAAACTTGAGATGATATCAAAAGCAGGCGATTTGCCTGGAGTCTGGTATCTAATGGCAAGTAGCGTAATTACGTTATACGTCATAATATGATTAAAAGAAAACAGGATAAACAAAAAAAGAGAGGAGAAATATATGGATATTGAAATACCGGGCATTGATGCAAAAAAGGGGCTTGACTTATATGATGATGATTTTGAGATATATGTTACGGTTCTGCGTTCCTACGTTACCAATACGCCTGCTGCACTGGATAAACTGCGTAATGTATCGGCTGAGACATTGGCAAATTATGCCATCTATATACATGGAGTAAAGGGAACAAGCGCAAGCATTGGCGCAGAAGAAGTAAGAAAAACAGCTGCTCAACTGGAAATAATGGCAAAAGTCGAAGATCTTCAGAGTGTACAAGCCTGGAATGAAGCTTTTCTAAAAAGCGTGGATGAACTTTTGAACAACATACAAAGCTGGTTAAAGCAACATAGTGATTAATAAATTTGGGGAATTTGGTTTATATCGAGAGATGACTGCACTGACAAAAGCAGGAAGAATGAAGTAACGAATTGAAATAGAACTCATATGACAAGCAGGCAAAAGCCGGAGGTAAAAGGGCAGAGTGGGGGATCACTCCACCATTGGTACAAATCTTACAGGAAGCAGATCTTTCTCAATAATTCTTTTATCTTGTTTCGTTATAAATTTTAAAAACTGCACAGAATGTATAGGACCCACTGGTAAAATTATTTTACCGCCTTCTTTTAATTGTTCAATCAGTTTTTCCGGAATTTTTTCCGGTGCAGCAGTAACAATAATAGCATCAAAAGGAGCTTCATCCTGCCAGCCTGAATAACCATTCCCGTACTTTATTTTTATATTATTATAACCAAGTTCAGAAAGGACTCTTTTTGCGCCTGCTCCAAGCTCTTCCAATAATTCGATTGTATAAACTTCGCATCCAAGATAAGCCAGAATAGCCGCCTGGTACCCCGAACCTGTACCTATTTCAAGAATTTTCATTCCCGGAGCAAGCTCAAGTTGTTCAGTCATAAATGCAACAATATAAGGCTGTGAAATTGTTTGTCTCAAGCCTATCTGCAAAGGAGAATCATTGTAAGCAGAATTCTGCAGATTTTTTGGGACAAATAAATGACGCGGCACAATGCGCATCGCATTTAAAACAGTTTCTGATTTTATGTCTCTCGTCTTAAGTTGCTTTTCGACCATTATATTGCGAAGAATTTCAAAATCTTGAGCCATATAATTTTCCCATAAATCAGACTAAAGAAAAAAATCATAAAAAACAAGACATTATCGTATCGATTATGTGAAAATATTCACTTAAAAAGGCAAAGGAGATAAAAATTAATTGACATAATTTCTGTTTTATTTTAAAATTTAATAATTCTTTTTTTTAAGATATTCAACGTGATTTCTATGTTTACAATTTTTTGTAGGGGAGGATAATATTAATGTCAAAAGAAAAATTTGTTTATTTTTTTGGTGGCGGAAAAACTGATGGCAAAGCAGATATGAGAGAAATTCTAGGTGGAAAAGGAGCTAATCTTGCCGAAATGGCAAATATGGGTATCCCTGGACCTCCGGGTTTTACAATCACAACAAACGTTTGTAAAATTTATTATGATAATAACAAAAAATATCCTGATGAGGTAAGAGAGCAGGTTAAAGAACAGCTTGAAAAACTTGAGCAGCTTCAAGGCAAAAAACTTGGCGATCCTTCTGATCCTCTCCTTGTTTCTATAAGGTCAGGCGCTGCAGATTCTATGCCGGGCATGATGGACACAGTTCTTAATCTTGGTCTTAATGATGAAGCTGTAGAAGGTCTTATCAAAAAAACACGGAATGAAAGATTTGTATGGGACGCATACAGAAGATTTATCCAAATGTTTGGCGATGTTGCAATGGGTGTACATAAGGAAGATTTTGACAAAGCTTTTGAATCTGTAAAAAAAGCTAGGGGCATTAAAGATGATGCGGATATGAATGTCGAAGACTTCAAAAAAGTAGTTAAACTTTTTAAAGAAGTATATAAAAAACAAGTAAAAAAAGATTTTCCGCAAGACCCAATGGTTCAGTTATGGGCAGCAATAGATGCTGTTTTTAACTCATGGAATAACGACAGAGCAATAAAATACAGAGCCTTGAATAATATTAAAGGTCTTCTTGGTACTGCGGTAAATGTGCAGGCAATGGTTTTTGGAAACTATGGAGAAACTTCCGGAACAGGCGTATGTTTTTCAAGAGACCCGTCAACAGGCGAAAATTACTTTTATGGTGAATATTTGATGAATGCACAGGGAGAAGATGTTGTTGCAGGTATAAGAACACCGCAGACGCTTAAATTCCTTGAAAAGCAAAACCCAAAAATTTATGCGGAGCTTGTAAGCTACAGAGATAAACTTGAAAAGCATTTTAAAAATATGCAGGATATAGAGTTTACTATTGAGCAAGGTATTTTATACATACTTCAGACAAGAAACGCAAAGAGAACAGGTCCTGCTGCTGTGCGATGTGCTGTAGAAATGGTAGAAGAGGGGCTTATCGATAAAGAAACAGCTATTAAAAGAGTTACACCAGAACAGTTGGATCAGCTTCTGCACCCAATGATTGACCCGAAACTAAGAAAAACACTCAAGCCTGCTGCAAAGGGGCTTAATGCTTCGCCGGGCGCTGCGTGCGGACAGGTTGTTTTTACTGCCGATGAAGCTGAAAAATGGGTAAAAGATGGCAAAAAAGTTCTTCTTGTAAGAAGAGAAACATCACCTAATGATATTGGCGGTATGGCTGTAGCTCAGGGGATTTTAACCTCAACAGGCGGTATGACAAGTCATGCTGCAGTTGTTGCAAGGGGAATGGGAACGCCTTGCGTTGCCGGATGTAAAGACCTTGTTATTTCCGGAAAAGCAGCGACTATTAAAGATAAAAAAATAAAAGAAGGGGATTTTATAACGATCGATGGTTCAACCGGAGAAGTTTTTATCAGCAAGATTGAGCTTGCTAAACCTAAGTTTGACTCACGTCTTACTAAATTCCTTTCATGGGCAGACGAAATTAGTCACAATGCTGTAAGAAAAAATGCTCCAAAAGGTTTTCTTGTAAGAACAAATGCGGATCAGCCTAATGATGCAAAAGCAGCAAGAGAATTTGGAGCTCAGGGAATAGGGCTTTGCAGAACAGAACATATGTTCTTTGATGCCGGCAAACTTGAACTTTTTCAGGAGATGATTATTGCAAATGATATTGACGCAAGAAAAGCTGCTCTCAAAAAACTTCTTCCTCTCCAGCAAAAAGATTTTGAGGGTATTTTCAAGTCAATGGATGGTCTTCCTGTTACAATAAGACTCCTTGATCCGCCGCTCCATGAGTTTGTTCCCCAGTCGCCGGAAGATATAAAAGCTTTTGCTAAAAAAGCAGGAATAGCGCCTGATAAACTAAAAGCAAAAATTGATTCGCTGCACGAACTTAACCCAATGCTTGGACACAGGGGGTGCAGGCTTGGTATAACATATCCTGAGATTTATGATATGCAGGTTGAAGCAATTATGAAAGCTGCATGTTCGCAAGCAAAAAAGAAAGTAAAGGTATGCCCGGAAATAATGATCCCTCTTATTGGAACATATCAGGAGCTTAAAATACTTAAAGAAAATGCAGAGAAGGTTGTTGAGGCTGTATTTAAGACAACAAAAACAGAAATTCCTTATCTAATTGGAACCATGATTGAAATCCCGAGAGCATGTATTACAGCAGATGAAATTGCACCTCATGCAGATTTTTACTCATTTGGTACCAACGACCTTACGCAAATGACTTTTGGATACTCAAGAGATGATGCGGGCACATTCCTTCCATTCTATGTCGAAACAGAAGTTTTGGAAAAAGATCCTTTCCAGGCAATTGACCAGACAGGAGTAGGGGTACTCATGAAAATGGCAGTTGATAAAGGCAAGCAAATTAAACCCAATCTTAAATTAGGTATTTGCGGTGAGCATGGCGGAGAAGCTTCTTCAATCGAATTTTGTTACAGGATAGGACTTGATTATGTTTCATGTTCTCCATACAGAGTTCCTCTTGCAAGACTTGCTGCAGCGCAGGCTGTTCTAAAAAATAGATAAGGTCGTCGCGCCTTACGTTCTTATGATTCTATAAATATTTCAGCTGTCCATTTGAAAGAGTGGACAGCTTTTTTATTTCCGATTCAAAGCTCTTTGCGAAAAGAACCCCAAGATATTATTTAGTAGACAGAATATACATTATAGGAAGTAAACTGCATATGAGATTTCTTTTGTAACGGTTGCCTCTTAAAATAGCGCTACCTTTTTTCGCTTACTTTATGAAAAATATAAATAACAATTATTGAAACTATAAGCGGCGGAAAGACATTTACTACACCGTTTATTCTTGTAAGCATTTCTATTATATTTCCAAAATAAAATTCAATAATTGCTCCAAGAAAAGAGCCAATTATTGAAACAATTAAGACTCCCCAAAAATTGCCTATAAAAGCTTTGTTATAAACATAATAGAGAACAAGAGCTGTTCCAAAGCCAATGATAATATATATAAGCCCAATATTAAAATAATAAGAAAACATTTATAAAACCGCCTTTTAAGAAATTATCGCTGCGAAAAATCTATACGACCAAGCCACTCTGGTCTGCTAAAAATATTATGAACTCTATCATATCTGCCGACAGCAAAAATGTACAGAGAAAGTGTTACGCGATTAGTTACCGGGATATGATTAATATCTGCATCTATTATACTTAGATTATGAGGATTAGTTATATAAGCAAAAGATTTATATTTTCTAAGATGTTCAGATGGAGGATCAGGATCAGTTACTTGTCTACGTAAAGGAATATCTTTAGTTAAATAAACAACTCTGGCCATCCTATCTCTAGGATTATCATTTTCGTTATCCGCTGCAATACCTGTAAAATCAATTGTGATAGGAAAAGGAATACCTCTATCTCCAATTGGTACAGGAAGCATCGGAAAAGGTTGTCTTTCTCCTGCAGTGGCAATAGTACGTACTCTTCTAAATCCCAATTGTTCAAGATCGCTTGGCGTTGGTTGGTTGATAGCTGAAATAGCACTGCCGTGAGCAGCTATATCACTAGTTGCCGTCAGATAATTGTAAAATCTATAGTATAATTCAAATCCTAAAAACACACTGGGATCATTGGTGGGATTATTTTCTATAATAATAACCTCACCAGCTCCTAAAAACAACTGCTCAACTCTAGGCGGCTCTAAAGCCGGAAAATCAAATAAACCGCATTGAAGAGATAATAACGAAAACAGTGATAATAAAAAAACGATAGTTAGTTTTCTCATTATTCGCCTTGTATTACGGAGTATCATACCCGCCTTTAACATCAAGCAATTCATAAATAAGTACAGGTTTATTCTTTCCTTTTACCCTTATGTTGTCAAGCTCCCTTACAACAACTTCATCCTTAACCATTGCATAAGTATATTCACTTATTATAATATCGACTCCATATTCTTTGGTCGTACCTTCAAGGCGTGCTGCAAGATTAACATTATCACCCATCAAGGTATAATTCATTCTTCCGAGAGAGCCCATATTACCTACAGTCATTATACCTGAATTAAGACCTATGCCAATATTTATCCGCTTTTCCTTAGGCCAGCCATCATTTAATTTGCGCAGCGTATCCATTTGTTTTAATGCACATTTACAGGCAAGTATTGCATGATTTTCCTGAGGCAGCGGCGCTCCCCAGAAACACATTACCGCATCTCCGATATATTTATCAAGAGTTCCATTAAACTCCATAATTATATCTGTTACTGCACTAAGGTAGATATTAAGATGATTAACAAGCTCTTGAGGCGTCATGCTTTCCGACAGAGCTGTAAACCCGCGTATGTCAGAGAAAAATACAGTCAGGTTTTTATCAACGCCGCCAAGCTCAAGGTTTTTAGTATCAAGTATTTGATCAACAACCGCAGGGCTTACATATTTGCCAAACATACTCTTAATTCTCTTTTTATCCCTCTCCTCTGTCATAACCCTGTAGAGAACAATAGCAAGAAATGTAAAAAATATGCCCATACCCATAGTTGGAAATTTTATTATATAATTGTGAGCTTCAAATATATAACTTGTTAATAAGAAATAGCCCAATAACGATGCCAGTGTTATTAAACCTGCCCAAAGCGTCGAAAACCTCGATGTTATAAACGCTGTGTAGAATATAACAATAAATAAAATAGTAACATTTAACCATGCAGGTATTTCTCTTAAAAAATTATTCATTAGAATTGTATTTAAAGCATTTGCATGTATTTCAATACCAAACATAAGACCAAAAGGAGTTGTTTTTTCATCAGAAGCTACCCCTCTTACGAAAGGACCAACCATAAGAATCCGGTTTGCTACCATCCATGTTCTTGGCCACCTGTAAGGATCGCTGCCTATAGGATTTGCCGCATAGGCTGAGTATGATCTTACAGGGAATGTCTGATGCCCGCCATGCTCCGCAGAAGAAGGAGGACCCATAAAATTTATAAGCATTCGACCATGTTTATCAATAGGAATAAAAATATCTTCGACTACCCTTCTTACCTCAGGTCTTCTTACTGTACCATCTCTGTTATATCTTGCCCTTCTGTGTACCAGTTGATAAGGCTCCCATTCCTGTGTTTCGGTGTTAAAGTACTGGGGAGAAGGAATTTTTATATACTCCCCCACTCTTACTTTAATATCTTCCGGCCGTCTGTTAAAGTATTCCATGGCAAGCGATAGCGTTATCGCCGGGATAAAAGTATCCTGGTATTTTTTTACGATATGAATATACTCCCCTTCACCATCTGCTGTAGGCACTCTTACAGGAGGCGAATTTCTTCTTATCTCCTCTCTTAGCGACCTTAATCTTTCCGGAGTTAGCGGATACCTTATTGGATGGTCAACGCCATTTTTATCTGTCCAGCCAAGCCGTTCAAAAACAGACTCATCAAGTTTGAAATCAACTGTAAGATCATCAATGTTTATGGTATCAATAAGTATTGAGACTTTTGTAATAAGCCCCTGTCTTCTGAAAATCTGATCGGAATCTTCCCTGATGTTAGCATGTCCATAACCTCTTATTGCCCTTGCAAAAGGCTGTAAAGGAGGCTCAAACCCAAAATAAGTTGTTATATTATGCCAATTGCCTGTTACATTGGTAATTCTGCCAAAATTATCATATAAAATTTCGTGCCGTGTAATAAAATCATCTCTTACTAAATCTGAAGGCGGAAACTCATTTAAAACAGTTTGAAGAAAAACTCTTTGATTTTCTTTTATTGCTTCGACAAGAAGAGCATCATCATAAGGTCTGGCTGTATCTGGTTCTATAAAAAAGACGTCTAAAAAAAGGGCGCGTTCCCGGTCTTCCTGATTTTGTATACGTGCAAAATTTCTTATGAGATCCGCATGTCTGTAGCGGGGAAAAGGCCATCTTCCGAACCTGTTTAAACTTTGCAAATCAATTCCAACAATTAGTATATCCGGCGATATATTCGGATTCTGAAAAGTTTGTGTAACACCTTGTTGTATATGCCTTTGCTGCCCTATATTTTTTAAATAAAAGTTAAAATCAAGCATTTTAAGGTCAAGTCTATCTGTAATATTTGTAAAATAGGTTGTGCAAACAATAAGTATAAATACTAAAAGAGCTATTATCATGCCAAAATATTTTGTTTCAAATATTTTCTTTCTTTTTGTTTCTTTCATCCGAAATTCCCCTTAACCTAAAACCGAGAGGGATATTCCTCTTAATTTTATACTTACCTTGCGCTTCTCTGCGGCCACTAGCCTACGCCCCTTGAGAGTATTTCTCCCAAATGGAATGACACCTTAAATTTTGCCTGCGCTCCTGAGATATATCATACGATTTCTTGAAAAAGTTGTCCAATCACTATTTGGGAACATGGTATTAAGCATATTGTAATATTCTACAGCAGCGATAAAATCTTCTTTTGTTTCATGAAGCCTTCCAAGCGAAAAAAGAACATGAGGAATATTCGGGTAGTCAGCTATATAACGCTGTACAATTTTTCTGTAATACCTGATTGCTGAATCAATATCTCCAAGTTCCTCATGGGAAACAGCAGCATTGTTTAATGAAATAGGAGCTAAATATGATCTTCTAAATCTGCTTGCAAGAGCAGAATAATATTTTGCAGCATTTTCAAACTGCCCTTCGTTAAAATATATTTCTCCCTTTAGAAATAATGCCCTTTTGCCTGCATAAAACCTGCTGTATCTTGCTATAATATCATCAAGAGAAGCTAAAGTGTTTTCAATAAATTCCAGTCTTTGTTGTTCATTTCCGCTTCTGGCAAGAATGATAAATTCGGAGTAATATTTTTCTTCCAACTGTTCAATAAGAATTGTCGATCTTTCAATAGCAGATGATCTAATTTCACTGTATATTGCTATTCCTATTATTGCTACAAATAAAAAAATTCCCAAGAAAACCAATATTCTTCCGCGCATCGATAAAAATGAAGACATATTTCTTAAAAATTTCTGTTTTAACGTTAATGTATTTTTCTGCATAAATTGATTCCCCTAACTTAATTACTCCTTAATTTTAACATCTATTTCCAGTTCTTTTATTAGTCTGGAAAGATATGTTCTCTGGATATCAAGCACAGCAGCTGTTTTGCTTTGATTCCAGTTGTTTGCTGATAGTATATCAATTATATATTTTTTTTTGAATTTGTTTATAGCATTTTTTAGAGTTAAAGAGCTATTTTCTTCATTAACTTCAAAATCTATGCTCTCCTGCCCAATAATTTGAGAGTTTGAAGTAATAAAAAGCCGTTTTAGATAGTTTTTTAATTCTCTTACATTGCCAGGCCAATCATAGAGGAACAGCTTATTTATGGCATCATTATTCAGAGTTTTATTTTCTTTGTTATTTTCCTCGCCTTGCTCAAACTCCCTGGCGCTAAAATATTTTACGAGCTCCGGAATATCATTTTTGTGCTCTCTCAAAGGAGGTATATGCAAAGATAAAACATTAAGCCTGTAAAACAAGTCTTTGCGGAAATTCCCGGTTCGCACCTCTTCTTTAATATTTCTGTTTGTTGCAGATATTACTCTAACGTTAATTCGATATGGAGTATCTGAACCAAGTCTGTCAACCAGGTTGTTTTCGATTACTCTCAAAAGCCTTGGCTGGACATGAACAGGAAGCTCGCATATTTCATCGAGAAAAATTGTTCCGTTGTCTGCTGCTATAAATTTTCCTTTTCTGTCGGAAACAGCATCTGTAAAAGCGCCTTTTACATGACCAAAAAGCTCTGCTTCTATCATAGAATCCGGGAGCGCGGCACAGTTAATTTGTATAAATGGCTCTTGATTTCTCTTGCTCTCTTTGAAAATAAAATTGGCAAACAGCTCTTTGCCTGTGCCGCTTTCGCCTGTTATAAGAACAGGAGCATCGGATTTTGCAATTTTCAAAGCATTATTTTTACAATCTGCAATAACTTTTGAAGAGCCTATAATTTCGTAATTATTTTTTTCTAAAGAATCATCGAATTTTGGATCAATTTTGGATACTTTACTTTTCACTGCTTCATAAAATCGCCAAGAGTCGCCATTGGTGCATTATCCGACTGCATATATTTAGAAATTTCTTCTCTTTGCATATTCTTTTTATATTCTTTTATGGAAAGAGCAAGTTTTTTCTTTTTAGGATTTATCTCTGTAATTACAGCTTTTATACTATCGCCGATGTTATACTGCTCCATTTCTGCATCAAGTTCTTCATTGAATTTATCAGATATGTTGGCTTTATTTATAAGACCTTCGATATCATCCTGAACTTTTACAAAAATCCCAAATTCTGTCTTACTTGTTACTTTACCTTCAATAACACTGCCCTTTGCAAATGCCTTTGCCAGCACATCCCAGGGGTTATCTGAAAGCTGTTTTATGCCAAGCCTTATTCTTCTGTTTTCTTTATCTACATTAAGAATAGCAACAGTAATCATCTCATTCGGCTTTAATACAGAAAAGCTATTTTTTACTTTTTTTGTCCACGAAATATCATCGATATGGAGAAAACCGCTAATTCCCTCTTCCAGCTCTATAAATGCGCCTGCATTTGTTACTTTAATAATTTTTCTTTCAAGCTGCATTCCTTCCGGATATTTTTCAGCCATAGAATCCCAGGGGTTTTCCAGAACCTGCTTTATTCCAAGCGATATTCTTCTCTGCTCAAGGTCGTAGTTAAGTATCATGCACTCAACATCATCACCAATAGAGAAAAGTTCTTTTGGATGATTTATTTTCTTTACCCATGAAAATTCAGAAATATGAGCCATTCCCTCTATACCATCTTCAATCTCAATAAAAACTCCGAAGTCTGTAATCTTTGTTACTTTTCCTTTGACAACATCGCCTGTATTGTATCTGCTTGAGAAAGTATCCCACGGGTTCTCTGCAAAATGTTTTAATGAGAGGTTAATTTTATTGCTTTCTTTATTGAGGTTAATAATTTTTAGTTTAACTTTCTGACCTTTTTTGACATACTCTTTTGGCTTGGCAACATGCCCCCAACTCATATCATTTATATGAAGAAGCCCGTCAAATCCTCCAAGGTCAATAAATGCTCCGAAAGATGCAATGCTCTTTACAGTTGCTTCAACAGTATCGCCTACTTTTGCCTTGCTAAAAAAATCTTCTTTTTTTTGTGCAAGTTCTTCGATCATATAGCTTTTGCGGTTTAAAACAATATTGATTTTCTTATTGCTAAAAAGCCTTTCTATATAAAATTTATATGTTTGATTAATATATTCTTCAGGTTTTTCGATTTTTACGACATCCATCTTGGATATAGGTATAAATGCTTTAACATTATGCCCTAAAAGAACCTCAAAACCGCCCTTTATATCTTTAATTACTGTTGCTTCTACAGGCGTTTTGTCCTGGAACGCTTTTTTTAAGTTTTTCCACAACTCTTTTTCATCAAATTTTCTCTTGGAAACAATAATATTTCCGTCTCTGCTCTCTTTTTTTACAAGAATAACGCTAACATTATCCCCTACTTTTGGAGCTTTATCAAATTCCGATAAAGGTATTTTGCCTTCTGATTTATACCCAATATCCACGAAAACAGTCTCATCAGTAACCTGAATAACATGCCCTTGTACAACATGTCCTTCTTCCAGTTCATCGAGAGATTTTAAATATTCTTCCTGAAGATTAGTCTGGTTTGTTGTTTCTTCATTGCTCGTGTTATCTCTCTCTACCATTTGGAAAAACTCCTAACTTTTTAATTGACCTTTTTTACATATTTCACTCAATACTTTCTCACAAACTTCGTCTATGGTCAAGTCCGAACTGTTCAAATAAATTGCATCTTCAGATATTTTTAAATTCCCATATTCTTTATTTGTATCTATATAATCCCTTGTTTTGATATTTTCTTCTATTTCTTCCAGAGATTTGACGCTTGTTCCCTGGTCAAGCCTTCTTTTTGCCCTCTTTTCGATCGAAGCATCAAGATATATTTTCACCTCTGCATTTGGGAATACGACAGTTGTCATGTCTCTTCCCTCTGCGATAATATCGTTGTTTTTAGCTGCTTTTTGAATCTGTTCGTTTATTATGTGTCTAACCTCGGTTATGGCTGAAACTTGGGCTACAATTGCGTCTACAGCATCGCTGCGAAGGAAATTTTCAACATCTTTGCCGTCAAGATGAACTTTTTTGTTAATAATCCCGATTTTATGCTTTTCCGCAGCTTTAATAACAGCATCTTTATCCGAAATATCGATTTTTTCCTGGATGATGATATATGATAAAGCTCTGTAGAAATTACCTGTATTCAGGTAAAAAAAGCCGGTTTTTTCCGCGACTTTGGATGCTATTGTGCTTTTCCCAGCGCCTGCGGGTCCATCAATTGCTACTATCATTTTTTGCCGTCCTTAGACTCGTTGACTAGACACGGATGTCGCGACGAAGCCGGAGCCGAAGGCGATGAGGCGCCGAGAAACCACTTTACTTCTTTTTCCGTAAGATTTCGATATGTTCCTGGTTGTAATCCCGAGAGCTTTACACACCCGATTCTTACTCTTTGAAGTTTTTTTAACTTTATTCTGTAATGGGAAAAAATATTTCGAATCTCCCTGTTTTTCCCTTCAACAAGAACAAGGCTTACCCTGGTGCTGCTTTTTAACACATATTTTTTAATTTTATATAATTCGCCGTTTATTCTTACGCCTTTTAACAACTCTTTTAGATTTTCTTCACTGATAGGTTCTTTTGTCTCTGCAATATACTCTTTTTCTATTTCCGATGAAGGATGGGACACTATCTTCCCAAAATTACCGTCGTTTGTTAAAAGTATAAGCCCCCACGACATATAATCGAGCCTTCCCACAGTAAAAAGCCTGTAGCTTGAAAATTCCTTAAAAAAAGAAATAATTGAAGTTCTTCCCTGCGGATCATTATTTGAAGATATAACTCTGGCAGTTTTGTTAAAAGCAAGATATATTTTTTTCTTTGTAGGATAAACTTCTCTGTTTCTGTACTGGACAATATCTTCGGGAAATACTTTTTCGCCCATTCTGAATATAGTTATGTTGTTGATCTTAACCAGACCCTGCTCAATAAATTCTTCGCATTTTCTTCTTGAGCCAAGCCCGCAGTTTGCAAGATATACCTGAAGCCGAATGCCCTTTTCTTCAGCCTCAACTCCGTTTGCAGCTTCTTCTTGTATTGGCTCGTTTTTCCTAACTTTTACAACTTTCCGTGTTTTCTCCGCATGCCCGGCCTTCTCTCGATAGACTCGACTTGTCTTCCCCGCTTTCCCACGCTCGCTGCCCCTGCTGCCCCCGCGACCACTGCTCACACCAATCTTACCCATTAAGCTCAAACCTCTTTGCATCAGTTTCATTTAGCTTCGGCAGGTCAGATATACTTTTCAGCTTAAAAAGCGTTAAAAAATCCTGAGTAGTCCCATAAGTAACAGGCTTGCCCGGAATATCTTTTTTCCCAACCTCTTTTACAAGTTTCCTTGCCAAAAGAAGCCGTATCATCCCATCTGCAGCAACACCCCGAATATTTTCAATCTCCGCACGCGTAATAGGCTGCGAATATGCAATAATCGACAAAGTTTCAATCGCAGCGCGCGAAAGCCTGTTTTCGTTTTTCTTCCCATATTTTGCTTTCAAAAAATCCCAATATTCGATTTTAGGAACAAACTGGAAGCCCCCGCCAATTTCAGAAAGCTCAAGCCCCCTGTCCGCATTTTCGAGCTTTTCCTTAATGTTTTCAATCGCCTTAAGCACAACATCTTTTGAGAGATTAGTAATTTTTACCAAAGAATTGATATCTACAGGGCTGCTTTCAAGGAATAAAACCGCTTCCAGCAGCGCTTCTTCTTTTTCCAACTCCAATTCAATTAACCTTCTTCGCCAGTATTTTCAACAACTTCGCTCTTAGGCTGATATTTTTTTATCCTGATGTCACCAAACATCCGGTTCTGATAAACAGTTATCAAGTGATTTTTTACAGAATCAAGCACAGCCATAAATGCGCAGACAAACTCCAGAATAGAGGAATTATTCCTTATAAGTTCAGTAAAAAGTATTTCCTGTTTTTGTTCAAGCAGTTCATTCATAAAAGTAATTTTTTCATTAAGAGTAACTTCTTCATAAATATCAAGAATCTGCTCATTCGAGAGACTGCTGATAATTGACGAAAAAGTCTGCAGCAAATCCCAAATATCAATCTCTTCCCAGAACTCATCATCATTAACAAAAGGAAGATTCCGCTGATTACTCGTTCGCGTAATTATGAATTCAGACTCCTTTTCCTTGTCGCTCATTATCTCCGAAAGCTTTTTGAATTTCTGATACTCAATAAGCTTCTCAACAAGCTCCCTGCGCGGGTCCTCGAACTCCTCATCAATATCAATCTCAATCGGAAGCAGCATTCTCGATTTTATGTACAACAGCGTCGCAGCCATAGTAAAAAACTCCGAAAGATTATCAAGATTCTTTTTTGTCGCATATTCAAGATAGCGCAGATACTGCTCGACAATTTCAGCTATTGGAATGTCGTAAATGTTAATTTCTGATTTTTTAATAAGAAAAAGAAGAAGATCAAGCGGCCCCTCGAATTCACCAAGTTTAAATTTTTGCGCATCTTCTGTTTGGGTTGCCCCACTTTGGGTTGGGGGTGTTAAGGTTACAGACATCTTTACCTCTATTTTTTACGAAACAAAGCGCCCCCCTCGCTATATTCTCCCGTATTCTTCAATATATTTGCTGGATGTATGATAATATATACTCTGCGTTTTCTCAAGAGGGGGTAAAAAAATATTATATTTTTGCATACTGATAGGATCCCTCAAGTCCTTGTCAAGTTCAAGAAGCGGAAGAAGCACAAAAAGCCTTTCGCAAATCCCTTGGTGCGGAATTACCAAATTTTCTGTGTTAATCGCATAATCTCCAAAGAGCAATATATCCAGGTCAATGGTTCTTGGTCCTTTGGGATCCGCTGCATCCCGCTCCCGCCCAAGCATTTTTTCGATTTCGCCAAGCAGCGCCAGAAGCTGCTGTGCCATTACAGCAGGGGTCGCCCTGTCGCCAGCCGCCTCACTGTTGCTGTCCGCGTCCCCGCCGCAAGCCATCACCCAGGCGAAAGCCGGGGGCACCTGCAACCTCCCCCTAAACACAGTATTCAGAAAATCGGGCTGATTCTCATTATACATTGCTTTTGATTCATAAAGAGAAGCTGTTTCCAAAGAAAAAAAATGCTCTTTTAGCAACAAAAAAGCCTTTGCGATATTCTTTTCTCTGTTGCCAATATTAGAGCCAACACCTAAGTGGACACTAATTTCACAAGAGTCTTCCATCTTCTACCGGAGCTACTGGAGCTTTTTTTGCCTCTTGTTCGCCTTGCTTAGCGCAATCTTTTTTTTCTTTTTCCGCACTGTTGGAAGCCGCAGTCTTTTGTTCGTTATCCCGAAGATTTAAGTCTGTATTTGCTTTTGCTCCAACAACATCCGCGGCAGGCGAAGATGGCGCACCAGACTTGAAAAGTATATCTCTCACTTTTTTTTCTATTTCTTTCATAACCTGATGGTTTTTATCAATAAAATCTTTTGCATTCTCTTTGCCCTGCCCGATTTTTTCTTCTCCATACGCATACCAACTGCCGCTTTTCTGCACAATGCTATTGGCAACCGCAGCATCAAGAAGAGCAGAAGTTGCAGAAATCCCTTTGCCAAACATTACTTCGAGTTCGACCTTTCTGAACGGAGGCGCAACCTTATTTTTTTTGACACTTACCCTAATCCTGTTTCCAATTGCTTCATCAGCAGATTTTTCGATGGTCTCAATTTTTCTTACTTCAAGCCTTACAGAAGAATAAAACTTTAGTGCATTTCCGCCGGTTGTTGTTTCCGGGTTGCCGAACATGATTCCTATTTTCATTCTTACTTGATTTATAAAAACAAGACATGTATTTGATTTTGAAATGATAGATGTAAGCTTGCGAAGAGCCTGACTCATAAGTCTTGCCTGCAAACCCATGTGGGAGTCGCCCATGTCGCCTTCGATTTCCGCCTGCGGCGTAAGAGCTGCAACAGAATCCACAACAATTATATCCACAGCGCCCGATCTCACAAGCGATTCTACAATTTCAAGAGCCTGCTCCCCTGTATCGGGCTGCGAAACCCAAAGGTCTTCTGTGTTTACCCCAAGATTTTTTGCATATATAGGATCAAGCGCATGTTCTGCATCCACAAAAGCAGCTACACCACCATTTTTTTGCGATTCGGCAATTGCATGAAGAGCAAGCGTTGTCTTGCCGGAAGACTCTGGTCCGAAAATTTCTATAATACGGCCTTTTGGGTAACCGCCAATTCCAAGCGCAGCATCCAGAGTAATTGCGCCCGTGGGAATAATCTGAATATTGTTGCTTGCAGGCTTTTCGCCAAGCTTCATAAGAGAGCCTTTTCCAAACTGCTTTTCAATCTGAAGCTTTGCTGCTTCAAGAGCCTTTTGCTTCTCCGACTCATTATGTATTGGTTCCGGTACTTGAATTTCTATTTTTTTTGCCATTTATATATCTTCTCCTTTAAAAAGGTAACCGCATTTTTAGAAATTTGATTCAATTTTCATTGTACATTTTTACTTTACGAGGTCAATAACCATTTAATTTATTTACCGACGAAGCGAGAACCGCGGACAAGCTGCCTGGCGCTTTATCGCGCCCCGAAACAAGTCCGGGATAATAACATCCGTGTCGCTGCGCCAGATCCACTGCTAGGCAGTGACGTCCATGTTGCAGAGCTTGCCAGCGACTCTCGCTCCATTCGAAAATAAACAGCCATATTTTGGAAAAAAAGCCTTGCATATTTTCTATTTGTGTCATAAACTCTTAACCATATATTTTACATATAAAGTTTAAATTACAAAAAAGCTTTACAAAAGGAAAAAATTATGATAAACTTTAAAAGAGGTCTTCCGTCTTCCGTCTTCCGTCTTCCGTCTTCCGTCTTCCGTCTTCCGTCTAAATAAAGCACTACATATTAGAAGAAACTTTGCGGTTTTAACACTTATTATTGCCTTTTTACTGGCACTTTCTGCTTGCGACAATTCTCCGCCAGGCGCAGGCAATATAGACCCAGGCGCTACCTACACCCGCATTACAAGCATTGCAGTAGATATAACTCCTCCAAGTATAGGCGCTGCGCCAAATACTTTGGCAACAACAGCCGGCACCAATTTTTCTGTTGGTCCTGTAAGCTGGAGCACAGACAATAACTTTCTCGAAGGCGGGTATTACACTGCTGCAATAACGCTTACAGCAAATCCCGGCTTTACATTTGCAGGGCTGGAACATGGAAATGCAACTATTAATGGCTTAATAGCAGATATTGATGGTACACCCGGCAGAACTGTTACAATATCATATATATTTCCTGCCGGTATATACCGTGCAATTACATGGAACTTAAACAACGGCGAATGGGTTGGAGAAA
>WQTU01000103.1 GCA_009786125.1 Spirochaetota bacterium | reverse complement strand
CTAAATGCTGCCCCTTGAATTCTGGTTACACTGTTGGGTATTGTGACACTGGTTAATTCTTTGCCGCGGAATGCACCCTGACCTATTGTAGTAACAGGCAGCCTATTTATTCGCGGTGGAATCCGCACATCTGTCTTTGTTCCTGCATATCCGGCTATACCTATGCTTTCAACTATCTGTACAATATTTCCATCTCTCCGCACCCATCTTCCAATATTATAAGTAGTAAAATCACTTTCGGGGTCATATTTCGATGAAAAAAGACAGCCGGAAAGGATTATACTAATAATTACAACAAGCAGCAAAAATGCATTTTTTTTCATATTGTCCACATGCTTTATTTAAACAAATTTACAAAATAATTGCAATACATATTGTAACCGTCAAAACAAGTGCTTCTATACAGTGTAAGAAATTATTGTAGATTTGAATAACTAATCACACACGGCGAAGCCGTACGGCTAACCGCTATTTCTTCTTCCCTGGTTTTCTGCCGTTTGGACGAGGCTCTTTCTTTTCAAACATTCCCCACCACGATTCTTCTTTGTTTTTAATTTCGTTTCTAGCGTCCGCTCTCGGTGTCTCTTTTTTTAGCCTGCCTTTTTTATTATCTTTGGCAAAAGCATTGTTGCCTGTTGCTTCCGAACGTCGTTTTGGTTCAGTTTCTCTAAAATCTTCTTTTTTGTATTTTAAATCTTTAATCTTCTTTTCGCTTTGTCTTTCAGTTTTTCCCGGTCTTTCGAATTTATCTTCTTTCCTATAACTTGCTTTATTATTGCTGTCTCTTCTTTTATTTTTAAAATTACTTTTGCCAAACTCATTGCTTCTTGATTTTTTCCCGCCAGAAGAAAATGTTTTTTCTTTGCTCCTTGCTGGTTTTGATTTAACTTCAAAAATCTGGGATTCATCGTACCCTTCATTTTTTCCCGACATGCTTAACTTTAGCAAAGCTGCTGCAACATCCATAGATGTGTATTCATCGCTCATTATATTTTCAACAATATTTATATATCGCGCAAGCTGTCCTTCCTGTATTGCCTTTGTAATTTTTTTCCCCATAGCTTTTGCAGCAGTATTATCGAGATCGTCGATTGTGGGAATTGTGCCGCGGGTAACTTTTATTCCATTTACTCTTTCTATTCGCCGAAGATTATAAACCTCTCTGCCGGTAACAAATGTAAAAGACCTTCCGCTCTTGCCTGCTCTGCCTGTTCTTCCTATTCTGTGAATATAGTCTTCGTCATCTCGCGGAAGATCGTAGTTAAATACAGCATTTATATCACTAACATCAATGCCTCTTCCGGCAACGTCTGTCGCTACAAGAATTTCTACTGCTCCGTTTTTAAATCCGGACATTACTTTTTCGCGCTGCTTTTGCGACATATCGCCATGAAGCCCTTCTGCAAAATAGCCGCGTGTTTTTAAAATTTCAACAACTTCGTCTACTTTTGTTTTTGTATTGCAGAATATTAAAGCAAGGCTTATATCATAAAAATCTATAAGCCTTGCAACAGCTTCGGGTTTTGCTTTTTCGGGAATTTCAAAATACATCTGATCAATAATAGGCGCATTTATTTTCCTGCTTGAAACATCTATAAAAACAGGCTCTTTCTGGAACCTGTCTGTTAGCGAAAGAATCTCTTTGGACATTGTTGCAGAAAACATTACAGTCTGTCTGTCCGAAGGAGTTTCGCTAAGTATATATTCTATATCTTCCCGAAATCCCATATCAAGCATTTCATCTGCTTCATCAAGTACAACCATTGAAACCTTGGAAAAAGAAATTGACCCTCGCCTCATGTGATCCATTATCCTTCCAGGAGTTCCTACAACAATAAAGGGTTTTTTCTTGAGAGCTTTAAACTGTCTGTCAATTTCCTGACCGCCATATACCGCAACAACTGCAGAATCCGGGTTATTCTTTTTGAATTTCATCAGTTTTCTAAACTCTTCTGTAACCTGTATTACAAGCTCGCGCGTAGGGCACAGTACAAGAGCCTGAATAAAGTGTGAGTTAGTATCAAGTTTTTCTATAACAGGAATGGCAAACGCAGCTGTTTTTCCGGTGCCTGTCTGCGCTTGTCCTATAACATCTTTGCCGGAAAGGAGTACGGGTATTGTTTCCGACTGAATCGGGGATGCTTCTTCAAATCCCATTTCTGTAACAGCATTTAAAATATTTTCAGAGAGTCCAAGTTCGTTAAAAAGCAATTTTTTCATTATTTTTCCTTAAAATCAGTCTATTTTTAATTTTCATTGTTGTCAACTTTATAAACTCAACATAGAATCAATTAGGAGGTAAAACTATGCATAACTCTCAAGAATCAGTAATTAAAATAGAAATTGATAGTGGCTTTAAATGTAAAAGCCGGGATTCAATTAAAAAATCAATATTAAACCACTTAACATATACGCTTTCAAAAGATAAATTCAGCGCCACAAAGCTTGATATATACATGAGTGTTGCGCTTGCAGTAAAAGATTACTTATCCGAGAGATGGTCAAAAACTCAGCGAACCTATCATAATGAAAAAGCTAAAAGAGTATATTATCTTTCTCTTGAATTTTTAATGGGAAAGAGCTTTCTTAATTCTCTTGTAAATTTGGGGCTATATGATGAATTTAATGATGTTGTAAAGGAGCTTGGCAGCAGCCTGGAAGAGATAGATGCTGCTGAGTTTGATGCAGGGCTTGGCAATGGCGGGCTTGGGCGGCTTGCAGCATGTTTTCTTGATTCTATGGCAACAATGGAGCTTCCGGCGTATGGGTATGGTATAAGATATGAATATGGAATATTTTTTCAGAGAATCGCAAACGGATATCAGATAGAAACTCCTGATCCGTGGCTGCGCTACGGAAGTCCGTGGGAAATTCCAAGACCAGAATATCTCTATCCTGTAAAATTCTATGGTTATGTTCAGACCTCTACAGATGCAGAAGGTAAATATATCTGTGAATGGAAAGGCTTCAGCGATGTTATGGCAATGGCTTATGATATTCCAATCCCCGGATATAAAAATAATACTGTTAATAATTTAAGACTTTGGGCTGCAAAATCTTCAAGAGATTTCGACCTTAGTTATTTTAATCACGGTAATTATGAGCAGGCTGTTTCCGACAAGGTTATAACAGAAACTTTATCAAAGGTTCTTTATCCGAATGATAATGTATTTGAAGGTAAAGAGCTTAGACTTAAACAGGAATACTTTTTTGTTTCTGCAACGCTTCAGGATATAGTAAGACGTTATAAGAAATCCCATGCAAAAGATTTTTCCAGGTTTTCTGATATGAATGCAATCCAGCTTAACGATACCCATCCGGCAATTGCCATTGCAGAGCTTATGAGGCTTCTTATTGATATCGAGGGGTTATCCTGGGATGAGAGCTGGGCAATTACAACAAAAACATTTGCTTATACAAACCATACTGTTCTTCCGGAGGCTCTCGAAAGATGGTCTATCGGGCTTTTGGCAAAAGTGCTGCCAAGGCATATACAAATAATATTTGAAATCAACTCAAGGTTTTTAAGCGAAGTTGCAGGAAAATTCCCCGGAGACAACAACATCCTGGGAAGAATGTCAATTATCGAAGAAGGCGAAGATAAAAAAGTTTCAATGGCAAATCTTGCAATAGTAGGCAGCCATTCTGTAAACGGGGTATCTGCTCTTCATTCAGGTATTATCAAGGATACTCTTTTTAAAGATTTCTATTTAATGTGGCCCGAAAAATTTAACAATAAAACAAATGGAATAACGCCAAGAAGGTGGCTTACTGTATGCAACCCAGCTCTTTCAAATCTTATAACAGAAGCTATAGGAGAAGAGTGGGTTAAGGATTTGTCCAGGCTAAAAAAACTTACTCCTTTTGCAGTTGACAGCAGCTTTTGCGAGAAATGGGAAAAGGTAAAAGTTGAAAATAAAAATCGCCTTGCGGAATATATTTTAAAAACTAACGGCGTTAAGGTTGACCCTCAATCTATTTTTGATTGCCAGATTAAAAGAATTCATGAATACAAGAGGCAGTTACTAAATGTGCTTCATGCTATATCGCTTTATAATATTTTAAAAGAAAACCCAAAAGCAATAAATTGCAAAAGAACTGTTATATTTGGAGGAAAAGCAGCGCCTGGTTACTATACGGCAAAACTAATAATCAAACTTGCCAACTCTGTTGCAGATGTTATAAATAATGATCCGGCAATAGATGATAAGCTTAAAATTGTTTTTCTTGCAAATTACGGGGTAAGCCTTGCAGAAAAAATTATTCCTGCTGCAAATCTTTCTGAGCAAATCTCAACTGCTGGCACAGAAGCTTCCGGTACAGGCAATATGAAATTTGCTTTAAACGGGGCGCTTACAATTGGTACTCTTGATGGCGCAAATGTCGAAATTCTCGAAGAAGTGGGAAAAGACAACATTTTTATCTTTGGGCACGACAGCAATGAAGTAAATCAGCTTAAGAGCTCTGGATACTGTTCTTATAATTATTACAACTCGATTGACAGCCTAAAGCAAACTATTAACATGATATCGTCCGGCTTCTTTTCAAGAGATGATGCAAATCGTTTTAAGCCAATTACAGACTCATTGCTTTATAATGACCATTATTTGCTTTTTGCAGATTATGAAAGTTATATGGAAACGCAGAGGCAAGTTGAAAAAGAGTTTGTTGACAAAAAAATATGGACAAGGAAATCTGTTTTTAATGTCGCTGGATCCGGTAAATTTTCAAGCGACAGAACCATAGCGGAATACAACAGCGATATTTGGCGTTTAAAACCAGTACCAATAAAACCATAAGTTATTAAAAATTGTGCAGCATCATTGCCTTTGCACACTACGTCAAAAAAAGGCGGTTTTAACAACCGCCTTTTTTAATTATTTTTGTACCATTATAACTATCTCTGCACCCTGCCGCCGCCGCCTGTTTTAAGAAGACCCAGTACCTCAGATTCCCTAACGAGCGGGAGATCTCCGGGCACAGAATGTTTCAAGCATGATGCTGCAACAGCAAAATCAAGCGCTTCCTTATCGTTGTCATATTTATGAAAACCATAAATCAAACCTGCAGCAAAAGAATCGCCGCTGCCTATCCTGTCTACAATATCGTTAATGTCATAACGTATTGAACTTAAATATTCCTTTCGGTTATTAATAACAGCAGACCAGCCATTAGCATCTGCCGAATTGCTCTGCCTTAATGATAATGCTACTTTTTTCAAGTTAGGATACGCAGAAAGAACTTTTTCTGTTATCTCTCTATATGCATTTTCATCAAACCCTGCATGATCTACCGATATTTTAGCTTCTATTCCCAAAGATTTCTGACAATCCTCCTCATTACCCACCGCAACATCTACATACTGCATAATTTCGCCCATAACCTCAGGCGGTTTTTTGCCGTATTGCCAAAGCTTGCTTCTATAGTTAAGATCGCACGAAACCTGTATGCCCTTCTTTTTTGCAAATGAAACAGCAGCAATTGTTACGTTAGCCGCATTAAGAGTCAGCGCCGGAGTAATTCCTGTTACATGGAACCACGAAGCGCCTTCAAATATCTTTTCCCAGTTGTATTGATCTGCCGTAGCTTCGGAAACAGCAGAATGTTCCCTGTCGTATATTACGACAGAGGACCGCTGACATGCTCCCTGTTCAAGGTAATATGTTCCAAGCCTTTTACCTGTTTTTATAGTCATTGAAGTATCTACACCATGTTTCCTAAGCTCTCCAACGCAAGCCCGCCCTATTGGGTTGTCAGGAACAGCTGTTACATAATAAGAGTTTACCCCAAGATAAGCAAGGGAAACTGCAACATTTGCTTCGCCGCCGCCAAAAGTAGCCTCAAGCACAGGGGACTGTAGAAATCTTTCAAACCCCGGGGGTTTAAGTCTTAGCATTATTTCACCAAACGTAACTACCTTCATAATCTATTCCTCTCTATATTTTTAAGTTTATTCGTCTCTTTGTCGGTTTGTAAACCGGGTTATTTCCCGCCGCGCAATTGGGATATTAATTCAACAGCTTCTTTTGAAAGCCGGTATATCTCATCATATTTTTCATTTTCAATAAGCTCGGCGCTTACCATCCATGTTCCGCCGCAAGCAAGAACATTTTTACACTCAAGGTATTTGATTATATTGCCCGCACTTACTCCGCCGGTAGGTATAAATTTTACATTATACACAGGCTGCAGTGCCTTCATCATCGCTATTCCGCCCGAAACTTCCGCAGGAAAAAACTTAAGCAGCTTAAGCCCCTTTGAAAGAGCCGCTTCAACCTGGGAAGGGCTGTTTACACCCGGGTATATTGGTTTGTTTAAAGCAATAGCTTTTTCTACAATATCAGGATTATAGCCTGGCGTAACAATAAAATCAGCGCCTGCTCCAATTGCTTTTTCAAGCTGTTCCGGTGTTAAAACAGTTCCTGCACCAACAAGAACTTCACTCATATTCTTCTTGATAAGAGCAATTCCTTGTTCAGCAGCATCTGACCTGAATGTAATTTCTGCTATTGGTATTCCTGCTTTTAAAAGCGCCTCTGCAAGAGGAACAGCTTTTTCCGCTTTGTCAATCTTAATTACAGGTATAATGCCTGTATTGTAAAAAATCGCTTCATGGTTCATATACTTATCCCCCTATTCATTTTTTATACCACGAACAGACCTATAACACCAGTCTTTTATAAAAAAATAGAACTAAACTTGAAGAAAAATTAAAAGAGTGCTAACATCCTTTAACAATGAAAAAAGAATATACTGATGAGTTATTAATTGATTTTGGGAGCGATGGGAAAAACTTATTACCTGTTGTTACCCAAAATGCAGAAACCAAAGAAGTTCTCATACTCTCTTTTGTAAACCTCGAAGCATTTGAGGAGACCGTAAGAAGCGGTTATGCAACCTACTGGAGCCGCAGCAGGAATGAGCTTTGGAAAAAAGGAATGACTTCCGGTGATATGCTTAAAATAATGGAAATAAGAGTAAATTGCGAACAAAATTCCTTTCTCTTTCTGGTAAAACCCGAAGGAAAAGGCACGTGTCATGCTAAAAGCAAAAACAATACACCCTACACCAGTTGCTATTACAGAAAAATATATAATAACAAACTCAAATTTATAGAGGAGTAACCATTATGGAAAATAACCTTGTCATTGGTATGCCTGCGGGCTCGCTGGCAAATTCAACAAGAGGCGGAAATCTTGTGAAATTTCTTGAAAACTCCGGATTTACAACAAAAGGCTACGAAACAGGGGGGCCGACTTCTTTTTTAACAGTAAATTTTCTTTTTGGATGGGATGGGAGGCCGCAGGAATTCGGCACTCAGCTCTCGCTTAATGAACTTGATGTTGCCATTGCAGGCGATGACTGGATAGAAGAAAGAAAACTTGAATTAAACATCGAATATAAAACTGATATTGCTCTTAAAAAAATTCTTTCTTTAAAAAGAGGAGATGTCCGCCTTGTAGGTATTGTCGATAAAGCTGTTAAAGAAAACAACACAGAAGATTTTCTAAAGAATTTTTTTAAAGAAGACAAAAAAATAATTACTGTAGTTTCCGAGCTTCCGTACATGGCGCTTAACTGGATTAGAAATAAAATGAAATCCGCAGGGCTTGGAGAGCTGGCAGAAACATGGTCTGTGCAAAATTATAAAACCCCACCAAAAATTGAAAAAGGTATTTTAATATATGAAACATGGGGAAAAACAGAAGCAAAAATTAAAAATATGGGCGCAGATATAGGGCTGGAAATAACGCAATCTGGCAGTGCAATAAAAAGCTATGGGCTTAAAATAATAGACGAAGTATTTAGCTCCGAAACAGGTATATGGGTTAATCAATCTGTTTTAAACAACAAAGTAAAAAAAGAACTGCTCGAAATGTTTGTTTTAAATCTTTTTGGTTCGATCAATGCCGAAAACAAAGTTATGCTCATATTTAATGTGCCGTCAGAGAAAAAAGAAATTGTTGAAGATTTTCTCTCAAAATATAACCTCTATGCAGATGAGCCGACTATTATTCCCGGATCAAAATATGCTCAATACAGTATTCAGGTAGTAACAGATAATACAAAAATGCCTTTGGCAAAAGTAAGATATGAGCTCATAAAACTTGGGGCAAGAAGCATAGAAACAATCCCGCTTATATCTTCGATACCGGATATGACGCCTATTTTGAATTTTTAACCCCGGAAACAACTTATTGCCACTGAAGCGAGAGTTGCGGGCTTGCCCTGCAGTCGCTTTGCACGTAATACATTTTTAGGGAAGCACTGATTAAATTTGACTCTAATCAGTGCTTCCACATTTTTTCTCGTTTTCTTGCAGAAAACTGCGGCACTGCGAAAAAAGGATAATAAGGTATTGCAGCCCCGAACTTGTTCGGGATGCTGCGCAATTTATTCTCGATTGAATAAATCAGCGGTTTCTTAGACCCTCTTTTTGACTGTTTCGTACAGGTCGTTTACAACATTGCAATAGATAATATATGCATCATAAGGGGTTGGAAAATAGTTAAAATATCTATGCACAGCCCCATCCTGAAATCTTTTTGTAGACATATAATAAAAATGGTCAGATGTCTGGAGTTTTCTCCAGAGATGAGTTATCTCCTCATTGCCAAGTTTTTTTATATTTTCTTCGAGCTTATAAATCATATTAAGAGCAGATTTCTGCATTGAGTTTCCTTGCCACGCAGAAAGATCTCTTTCTTCGTCTGCCCAAGAAATAATATCCGGCACATCTATCTTCTCGGCAGTTTTGTTTAAACCTTTTTGTGAAACTTCTTTTGGCATAACAAATTCAATATCTGTTTTATTAATAATTGTTGATATAAGATTCTCAAAAAAATCAAATATACCTGTTTGTGCAGAGTGATGTTCTCCAAGTGTTTCATAATCCATAAACAGATTAATAATCCGCCTGCTGTTTGTTTTATCCGCAGCTTTATCCATAGTTCTGCCCGCACTCGGCAGAGCTGCATCAGATAGCGAAGCGTATCCGGAAGCTTTATGCGCAGACTCCCCCGATATTTTGTTCCATGAGTTTGTTCCGGAAAGCCGCTTTACATATTTTGCTGCAGTTAGCGGATATTCTTTCCAACTTTTTTCGGAAAACCTAAAAGCAATATCATCAGAGAGCCTGTAGTTTCTTAGAAGAAGATTCATTTCCGGCACCCCCCTGGGATAGTAAAGCCCGAAAGGAAAAGCATGTCCAGCAGCCGGGTTGCCGCCCAAGCCGCCATCGGCATCGGCATCGGGTAAACCTCCCCCGCCAAGTGGAGCTGCAAAAGATAATCGTCCTGGAATTTTATCTACGCCCTCTGCAAGAATATTTTTAAACCCCATATTCTTTGCTTCCATGGCAATGGCATTGCTGTAAACAAGCTCTGTGTTTCTGAATGTTACAGGTTCTCCGCCAAAAAGCTCTTTTATTGCTCTTCGATGTTTTTCTACCTGCTGCCTGAACTCTTCGATAGAATATAAAAATGCAAGCGAATGGTAATAAGTCTCTGCAAAAAACTCCACACACCCGGTTTTATGAAGATTTTTAAACAGTTCTATTACTTCCGGATTAAATTGCTGAAACTGCTCCAGAGCTGTTCCTGAGATCGAAAAACTTACTTTAAATTTGCCTTTGAATTTTTCAACAAGATCAAGCATTAGTCTTGTTGCAGGAATATAACAATTTTTACTTACTTTATTGCAGATATCCCTGTTAAGGGATTCATCTTCATAGAAGTGATTCTTTCCAATTTCGAAAAAAGTATACTTTGTTTTAAGCCGAAATGGCTGATGAACCTGAAAATAAAAACACAGCGAACTCATGCGTTACACGCCAACAAGCTACTTTCCGGCAAGCTGATTATAAATTTTCTTTATTCTCGCAGAAGAGTTTGCCCAGCTAATATTTTGCATATCTTCTTTGCACTGCCTTACTACTGTATCCCTAAGCTCTTTATCTTCAAGCATTTTTATAATAATAGCTGCAAGCTCATCGGTATCGCTAAAATTTACCTTAGGCGCATGTTCAAGTATTTCCGAAGCACCCGACTGCTTTGAGATTACCACAGGAATATCATACAAGAGGGCCTCAAAAGGCGATATTCCAAAAGGCTCTGAAACAGAAGGCATAATATATAAATCGCTCATTGCAAAAATTGTTTCTACCATATCGCCGTTTAGAAATCCTGTAAAATGAAATTTATCTGCAATATCATACTCAGCCATTTTGGAAACAATTTGAGGAAACATATCCCCGCTTCCGCTCATGACAAATCTTACGTTACTCATTTTATTCAGAACTTTTACTGCTGCGTCAAGAAAATAACCGGGACCTTTTTGCTCTGTAATTCGGCCAAGAAAAAGCACTATTTTTTCTTCAAAACCTTTTCTAATCTGATACCTCAAAAACTGAGTATTCTTGTCCACAGCATTGTGAACAACTTCTATTTTATCCGGATTCACTTCATATTTTTCTGCAATCATGTTTTTTGTGTAAAAACTTACAGCAATTATTTTATCCGCCGCATCAAACCCTTTTTTTTCGATATCAATAATAGTATTGTTTTGGTGCAAGCATGAGCGGTCATATTCAGTTGAATGAACATGCACAACAAGTGGCTTTCCGCTTGCTTCTTTTGCAGCTATTCCCGCAGGAAAGGTCATCCAGTCATGCGCATGAATTATATCAAAAGATTCTTCCTCGCCAAGAGCTCTGCCAATATAAGCATACTTCATAACCTCCAGAAAAAGATTTCTGCCGTAATTGCCGGCGAAATTAAGAATACTGTGCTCTTCTTGCAAAGAAATTTTTTCCGCAATTGCTTCTTCTGCTTTGTTGGATGGCAAATTTTTGCGGGAAGTATAATATGGCGAAAAATCCCCAACAATTTGATTTTCTTCATCCTGTTTATATTTTTTATTAAAATCTCTAAGATAATTTTGCGCCGGAATATATTTATCTGCACAAATTACTTTTACACTGCTATCAAGAACAGAATCCCCGCCTCTGCCGGTAGGTATAACAAATATAAGATCAATATAATTTTTTATCAGACCATCTGCAATGCCCTTACACGCTGTACCAAGGCCACCGCTAATAAAAGGCGGCAACTCCCACCCTAGCATTAATACCTTCATCCGCGACTCCTTGCGCATATACACTGCTATTTTCAGAAAATCTAATGGTGTTTATTATAGCATATAGTAGTAAGATTAGTTATTTGTTAAGAAATATTATACAAAATATACTTACTATCTTCAATAGAAACAAAAAAAATAAGTAAAATTTGTAAAAATTGTTATTATATAGAAGAAAGTTTGACAGGTTTTGGGTTTTCTGTTTCCTCCGAAACCGCAGAAAGTTCTTCAAGCAGCTTTTTCTGCTGCGAAGAAAGCTTCTCAGGCACAACCACATTCACCTTTACATATAAATCGCCGCGCCTATTAGGATTATGCAGATGCGGAACTCCTTCGTCCCTTAACCTGAACATTTTACCATTCTGCGTTCCTGCCGGAATCTTCAGCTTCACTTTTTTCTCATCAAGTGTATTTACATAAATACTTGCGCCCAAAGCAGCCTGCGTAAACGAAATAGATATCAGACAATAAATATCTTCGCCATGCCTTTCAAAATATTCATGCGGTTTTACCCGCACAAACACATATAAATCCCCGGCAGGTCCTCCATTATTGCCGGCATTACCCTGCCCGCTAATACTTATCCTCTTGCCCGACTCTATGCCCGCAGGAATTGTAATTTTCAATTTTTGAGTTCGTTTCTCTACTCCTGTCCCGCTGCATTTTGAACACGGGTTTTCAATAATAAAGCCCTCGCCGCGGCATGTATGGCACGGCGATGCTATTGAGAAAAACCCCGAGCTTCTTCTTACCTGCCCTGTTCCCCCGCAAGTTGTACAAGTTTTTTTTCCTGTCCCCTGCTTGCTTCCGGAACCGCTGCACGCCTCGCACGCATGGTTTCTGTTATATGAAATTTCAATTTTGGACCCGAAAACAGCATCTTTAAAAGAGATATCGATATTATACTGCAGATCTGCTCCGCGGCTGGAACCGTCTCGTCCCCTGGCTTTGGAACCTCCGCCAAAAAAAGAATCAAATATGCCGGAGAAGCCGCCGAATATATCTTCAAAATCCCGATATACCGATGAATAATCATGCGCTCCTGCGCCCATCCCGTCGATTCCGGCAAAACCATACTGATCATACATCTGTCTTTTTTTGTCATTGCTTAAAACTTCGTACGCTTCTGTAGCTTCTTTGAATTTCTCTTCTGCTTCTTTATTTCCAGCAGTTTTGTCTGGGTGATATTGGATAGCAAATTTTCTGTATGCTTTTTTTATTTCGTCTTTGGATGCTCCTTTCGGAACACCAAGAACTTCATAATAATCTCTTTTTGCCAATTTTTGGTCTCACTTTATACTTGTTCTTCGCTGCTCTTGCTCTGCAACAAAAAGTATCACTTTTTGTTATCATCCACAACTTCATAATCAGCATCTTCGACATTACCATTGCCCGAAGGCTTCTGGTTATTATCAAACCCCTGACTGCCGGAATTAGGATCACCATGCGGATTCGCGCCCATGTCCGCGGGGCCTGCAGATTGTGCGCTCTTATACATCTCTTCTGCAAGTTTATAAGAAACCTGTTTTAAATCTTCGCTCTTCTTTTTAATATCTTCAATATCTGTTCCGCTTAGAGCAGATTTAAGATCATTTAACGCAGCTTCAACTTTAGTTTTTTCGTCACCGGATATTTTATCTCCATATTCCCTGAGCGACTTTTCCGTTTGGTAAATAAGAGCATCTGCTTCATTTTTTACCTCAATCTTCTCTCTCTCTTTTTTATCTTCCTCTGCATGAGCTGCCGCATCATCAACCATTTTCTTTATTTCAGCTTCGGAAAGCCCGGAAGACGATTCTATTCTTATTTTTTGTTCTTTTCCTGTTGCAAGATCTTTTGCAGAGACATGAACTATACCATTAGCATCTATGTCAAACGCAACTTCGATTTGCGGTACGCCTCTTGGAGCAGGCGGTATGCCCACAAGGTCAAACTTTCCGAGAGTTCTATTCTGGCTGGCCATTTCCCGCTCGCCCTGCAAAACATGAATAGAAACTGCAGTCTGGCTGTCTGCAGCAGTTGAGAAAACCTGGCTTTTTCTTGTAGGAATTGTCGTATTTCTTTCTATAAGCCTTGTAGAGACTCCGCCAAGAGTTTCAATTCCAAGTGAAAGAGGAGTAACGTCAAGAAGAAGCACATCTTTAACATCCCCGCCAAGAATACCGCCCTGTATTGCCGCTCCCATAGCTACAACCTCATCCGGGTTTACGCTTTTGTTGGGCTCTTTTTTAAATATTTCCTTAACAATTGCCTGAACAGCAGGAATTCTCGTTGTTCCTCCAACAATAATTACTTCATCAATATCCGAAGGAGAAAGCCCTGCATCGCTTAATGCTTTAAGACACGGCTCTTTTGTCCTTTGAATAAGCTCCCCGACCATTTGCTCAAATTTTGCTCTTGTAAGGTTATACACAAGATGCTTTGGTCCGCTTGCATCCGCAGTTATAAAAGGCAAATTGATATCTGTAGCCTGCGTACTTGAAAGCTCAATTTTTGCTTTTTCCGCTGCTTCTTTAAGCCTTTGCAGCGCCATTTTATCTTTTGAAAGGTCTATTCCCGTATCTTTCTTAAATGTATCAATAAGCCAGGCAATTACTTTCTGGTCAAAATTATCTCCGCCAAGATGCGTATCGCCGTTAGTAGACTTTACCTCAAAAACGCCATCGCCAAGCTCCAGTATGGAAATATCAAATGTCCCGCCGCCAAGGTCGTACACCGCAATTTTTTCATCCTTTTTGTCTTTTCCAAAACCATAAGCAAGCGCCGCTGCAGTAGGCTCGTTTACAATTCTCTTAACCTCAAGCCCAGCTATTCGTCCTGCGTCTTTTGTTGCCTGACGCTGCGAATCATTAAAATACGCAGGCACCGTTATAACAGCTTCGCTAATAGTTGTTCCAAGATAATCCTCCGCAGTTTTTTTCATCTTCTGCAATACTGCCGCAGATATCTCAGGAGGCGAGTACGCCTTTCCCCTAATATCAATTTTAATATCCTGACTCGATGTGCTTTCAATTTTATACGGTACAAGTTCCTTCTGAATTTCCGAAAACTTATTACCCATAAACCTTTTTATTGAATAAATCGTGTTCTCCGGATTGGTAATTATCTGATTTTTTGCCGGCTGCCCCACAAGCCTTTCGCCCTTATCCGTAAAAGCAACTATAGAAGGAGTTGTTCTCTGCCCTTCTGAGTTTGAAATAACAACAGGCTCTCCGCCCTCCATAACCGCAACACATGAGTTAGTTGTTCCAAGATCAATTCCTATTACTTTTCCCATATAAATCTCCTATTCCTCTTTTGCTTCTGTACTATTATTTGCGTTACTTGGCATAAATACTTTTACCTTGGCGTGCCTTATCGCCCGGCCATTAAGCATATATCCATTTTGAAAAATTTCCGCAACAATGGGTTCTTCAACACCATCTTTTCCCTCTTTCATAAAAGCTTCATGCTTCTCCGGGTCAAACTTTTCTCCCGCAGAACCGAATTTTACAAGATTCCACTTTTTTTCCAGCATAGAAGAAAATTGTTTTTCTATTAATTCTATTCCTTCGTAAAGCTTGTTGAAATCCCTTGAATCTGCCGCCGAATTGATTGCCCGCTCAAAATCATCGATTATAGTAACCAAATCCAATAAAAGATTGGTATTTCCATATTTAATAGTCTCTTCTTTTTCTTTTATAACTCTTTTTCGAAAATTCTCAAAATCTGCCTGTTTTCTCAAGATACTATCACGGAGACCGGCAATTTCATCTTCTGCTTTTTTAAGCTTTTCTTTCAAATCCTCGCCGGTTTTGGCGCTTTCTTCTGTATTATTACAATTACCAACATCTTCTGTATTTATTTTTTCATTACAGCCAGGATCTGCACACTCTGCTTGCTTATTCTCTTCGCCATCTTTATTCACGACAGACAACCCCATTTCTAATTAATTGATTATATTTCTATCGTAAACAAAGGGCTTGCTTTGCAACCCTTTGTTTACTCACTCGTTCGGTCATGAGTGTGCAAGCACACTCGCGACTCTCTCTCCTATCGTAAATAAAATAACAACGGCATTTCAAATCGTCAAGTTTTTCATAAAATAATTTTTTAGACTGGGACATGGAGGTCGCGACACGCGCAAAGCGAGCGCAGGACCAGGCTGATGGGTGTCATACTTGTTTATGAGTTCGGACAGGGCACTCCAAGTTCAGCCGCAGCAGCACAAAGTCCGCTCCGGCGAGCACAGCCCGCTGCTCTTTGCGCCCCCAGCCATAGCGCCGGAGCAGCATCGCTCTACTTTTCTGCATTAACCGCGGGCGCAGTCCCGTGCAATCCTGAAAGCAGTTATTTCTTAGGCATTATCTCTAAAATAAGTTCAACTTCTCCGCGGGAAAGCCCTGTTGCCTGAGCAATCTTCTCAGACGTCCATCCCTGGTGCGCCAATTTAGTAACCATTTCCCGTTTATCCAGCGACGGAGCGCCATCTTTTTTATCTTTTTTGCCTTTTGCTCCATCACTCAGAAGTGTGCCAAGAAGAGCAATATTATCCTCTGCTTTTTTAGTAGATTCATTAAGCCTTGTTTCTATTTTTGCAAGCCACTCTCTGGCGCTTTGAAGCTTGTCTGTCCTGTCCTCAATATCACTCATAATCTTGGAAAGCGATTCCAGTTTTCCAATTATTTTATCAGCCTCATTTTTTTCCATAGTAATTTTCTTGAACCTGGCTTCAACTTCGTTCAGGCGCATCGGAAGCATTTCCGCAACTTCAGAAAGCCCGGCAAAGCCTTTTTCCAGCCTTTGGAGCATCAGGAAATTTTTGTCTACAGCCTCTATGGTTGCTTCTATAATATTTTCCTTCTTCTCAAGCCTTAGAGATTGTTCAGTTATATCCTTAAACAAGTTTTCGATATTTCGCAGCTTTACATCAATTTCTTGAAAACTGTCATAAACAGTTGTTACATGCTCCAGCTTGCTGTCAACAACCTGGGACATATTTAATAGCTTTTTAAAATCACCCTCTATTTCGTCAATCTTGCGTTTTTCCGAAAGAAACTTGTTAAGCTTTGTTGAAACCTCATCCCCAAGTTTTCTTACACTGTCAAATTTCTTCTCTGCAACTTTAATATCCCTGCTTTGGGTATCGACTTTAATAATCTCCTTCTTCAACTCTTCGATTCTTTCGTCAAGCTCATTTTTCAGAGAATCAGCTCGCTCAAAAACCTTGGTCTGGTTTACAAAGTTTTTCTGCCTCTTATCAATATCATCAAGAGATAAGCTCAAAGTCTTTGCATTTTCCGAAATTTTTGCCATTACTTTTTTCTCGGTGCCCTCAATTCTGGTTTTCACATCCTGCACACCAGCCCTAAACTCTTTTATTTTAACATCAATTTCAAGCGAAAGATCCCTGTTCCTTTTGGTAAAATCAGTCATAAAAAGATCAGAATCAGATTTAAGTTTTTCAAGCGCTGCCTGCGATTTTTCCCTAAGTTCATCATGCAGCCTGTTAATATTTGCAGCAATTTCCTTAAGCTGCTGATTGCACAATTCTCTTGTCGCGCCCGATTCAGTTACAAGATTATCTCTTTCCTGGGAATACCCTGCTTTCAGATCTTCAATAATTTTAGCAATATCTTTTTCATGCATCCTGAGTTTTTCATCAATGCCCGTGCAGTGCCCTGCAAACTCTTTATTAAAGTGATTAAGGCTCGTTATCTTAATATCATCTGTTTCCGATTTAAGAGAAGCTTCAAACTCCTTCACGCCTTTTTCAATAAAAACCAGTTTTTCATCAATATCATTTCTAAACATGTTTACAGCATTTTCATATTTCTGGAGCTGTGCATTTGTTTTTACCTGAAGCTCGTTAAGGCGATCCTTCATTGTCTCAAGGCATTTATTTTCTATTTCTTCCCTTTCCCCAACTGTTTCAAGAGCAACCTTGTCTATTTTCCCGGCTATTTCCTGCTGCCATGACTCAAGCCTGCTGTTTATTGCATCGTTACGCACTTTAAGATCTTTAAAAAAGACATCTTCAAAAACCTGTAATTTCTCTGCAACATTCTCATAAGATTTTTTCTTTAATTCATCTATCCGGTGCTCAAGGGTTTCAAGAGCTCCGTTAATCTCTTTAAGATCATTATCCAGTTTTAGCTTCTGAGCGTTCTTTTCCGCATCTATAGATACTTCAAATGACCTGAAGTCGTCCTTCATTTTTTCGCTAATATTGACCATAATATTTTTAAGGTTTTTTTCCATGCCGTCAATATCTTTTTCAATTCCTGTAAGCCCTTCTACCTTGTAAGCTATCGCAGCCTCATATTCCTTGATATTTTTTTCGACTTTGCCGAGCGTCGCTAAAGCATTGGAATCCGCTGTTTCAATCTGGCTCAAAAGTTCTTTCTTTACAGATTCAATATTTTTCACTACCTGCCTTCGAAGCTCATTGAAAGCTGCACTCTGATACTGATTATTTTCTTCTTCTGATTTGGCAAATCTCTGATTATATTTTTCTTCAATCTTGTCAATTTTATCCTGATATTTTTGTGCAAAATTATTTACGCTCTCTTCGAGTTTTTTGGAAAACCTTGTTGTTTCTAAATTCTTTTTTTGCTCAAGCTCATTGACAAAATTCCTGTATGATTCCAGCCGTTTCTCAAAATCTCCGGAAACAGAGTCGATCTCTTTTTTCATTTTTTCGACCTTTCCTGCTTCGCCGCTCAAAGTTTTTTCAAAGCCTTTGATATCGGTAACGACTTCCTCATAGTATTTCATCGAACTTTGCTGGGTGCTAACGTATTTTTCCTTAATGTTTCTTTCAAACTCTTTCATCTCTGCGCTTACTTTTTCAAACTGATCCTTCACCCGCGCTTCAAGAGATTTGAGGTTGCCGTCAACATCTGCAGTTATATCAGCAGTTTTACTCTCAATATTTTTCTTTACAGTATCAAACACTTCTTCGCTAAAAGCTGTTCCTTTTTGCCCTGTATCAAAAAGCGATTTTTCAAACTCTTCTTCTGCTTTAAATATTCTGGCAGAAAACTTTTCAGACATCTGCTCAAGTTCCAGGCTTATATTTCTGATTGTCTGCTCTTCGAGTTTATCCCTGCGCTCTTCCAGTTTTGCAAGATATTCGCTGAAGTCTTGAACCTCATTTCTGTTTTTCTCAAGCAGCTCTTTAATTGTATTTGACTTTACTTCTACTTCGTTAAAAATACTAACTTTAAGCAAATCCAGCTTCTCTTCGTTTATTTTCATAAATTCGTCTATTACCTGAGGTATTCTTTTTTCGATTTTATCCATAGAAGAAGAAGCTTCTCTAACTTTTTTGTTTACATCATCCACAAAAATAGATTCTTCGTGCAGTTTTTTCAGATTCTCATCTACTCTTGATGTCATATTAGAAAGCTCTTTAAGCACCGCATCGTAGCTGTCTATTCTCTTGTGTATTGCAACAAGTTCCTGCTCCCGAAACGAAAGATCGCTGGCCCTTTGTTCTATTCTGCCATACACTTCCTTGACCGTTTTTTCATGTATCTCAAGCTCGATCGAAAGGTCTTTAAGCCCCATTGCTTTTTCTTCAACAATTATATCAAGCTCTTCCTTGATTTTGTTATAATACTTTTTCATTTTTTCCAGGCTTCTGTTATTAATATCAAGCCTGCGGTATATTATTAATATTACTATTACAACTGCGAGTGTAATAAGATTTTCCAAAGGAAAATTCATGATGCTTCTCCGTTAAATGCTTTATTATGATCAAGTACAAATTTCCAAAATTGCCTGTAATTATAAAAAGTATAATCTGCTTTGCTGTTTTTCTTTTTGGTACAACTAAAATAAGCAGACATCATTCCGGCACTATTTGCTCCTATTATATCATACAGATAATGATTACCAACATAAATTATTTTTTCGGGGCTTATTCCAAGCTTGCCTGCCGCAAGCTTAAAAGAGTCAGGTTTGGGCTTTAATGCCCCAATTTCATCCGCAGAACAGGCAATATCCCAGTAGCTGTCCAGCCCCAAAAAAGAAAGCTTTCTGCCAACAGGAAAATCCGTAATTACTCCAAGTTTGATACCCCTGCTCTTAAAGTCAATCAGCATTTTTTCTATTATTTTAAAGGGTTTTATCCATTTAAACATGGAAATAAACTGCCCATAAATGTATTTATCCAGAAGATATTCTGCCTCCTGCTCTGTTTTTTTAAGCTCTTTCGCAAAAATACTTATCTGAAACTTCCTAAAGTCGCCGGTGCAAGCAGTATTTCTAACATGGTGCCTCATTCTCTTAAAAGCTAGGGATATTACAGGATGCCGTACAAAAAAAAGGATTGAGGTAATATACATTTTATAATTGGGATAGAGAGTGCCATCAATATCAAATACAACTGCCTCTATTTTTTTGCAATTTTGCATATTTATTTTTATCGTAAATAGCCTTTAGATGCAATAGGGGAAGCTAGCTTCTAAAAAATGTAAAAAACCATAAATTAATATTGATTGGCAGAAAATACGCAATATGCAGCTCTTAAACCTAAAAAAGAGAAATAACTCTTTGGTTTCCTCAGACTACGTTTTTCAACGACCCTGCCCCCGAGGAAAATGGGGGCACAAAGAAAAAGTCGCGGGCAGCTTCCTCTAATTGGCTTGACGTTGCCTGCTCCGAGGTGCTGGTGCTGGTGCTGGTGCTGGTGCTGGAGCAGCGGGCGCAGGTGCAGCGGCAGGAGGAGTAGCAACTGGAGCAGCGGGCGCAGGTGCAGCGGCAGGAGGAGTAGCAACTGGAGCAGGCGCAGGGCGACCGCCAGGCGCAGGTACAAGGCGATTGACACGAGCAGCTTCCTCCAATTGCCTTACTCTTGCCTGCGAAGCCAGGTTAAGGTTTCCTGAGAATACACTTACACCTAATAATCTTATATTGTTTATCACAGGATCCGGGATAATCACAGTTGTTAACGAACTAGCAGCAAATGCCCAATCCCCTATTTCTCTAATAGTTGACGGTAAAGTAACGCTAGTTAACCCCGTTCCGGCAAAAGCAGTTTGTCCAATGCTAGTTACACCTTCGGGGATTACTACAGACCGCAGCCTGTTTGCTCCATCAAACGCTTGTTGCGGAATAGTTGTTATGTGTGCAGGCCAGGTAAAAGAGGTAATTCCTGTAGCCATAAAAGCCGCTCCCGCAATTGTTGCAATAGAACCCGGGATATTAACATCTCTCAGGTTCCTGCAGCCATTAAACGCTCCGGTACCAATAGTAGTAACTCCTTCCGGAATAGTAACTCTTGTAATTCTGGTATTGCCGCTAAAAGCACCCTTTCCTATTTCCCTAACAGGTATATTCTGTATTGCTGCCGGGATTCTTACATTAGTTGCCGAACCTGTATATCCTGTAATTATAACGCCTCTGCCATCCTGCGTTAGTTGTACCTGAAAATCCTCTGCTCTTTGAGCAAAAGCAGTTACAGCTGCCAGTGCGATGAGAACTGTAATAATCAATAGTTTTTTTGTCATTAAAATCTCCTTTTGTTTGCGCATATATTGCCTTTCTCGCCTGCCGATACCTTCTTTGCAGAGAACTCCAGTAGATTTTGAGAAAAATGATAAAAATGTCTGCAAGAGAGTATAAATTGTGCGTGCTGCAATTTTCGTGCCAAAGTGAAAAAAAATCGTAAAAACTTGCTAAAATTGAGTAATTTTTGTTGCTACAACTGTTTTTCTCCCTTGAACTCAGGAATAGCATATTTCAGCATTTTTGTCAAACTAAAAATCAGAACTTGTAATTAACAAATTGCAGCAACAAATAATATGTGCTTAAACAATTTTGCCATGTTGTTTCCTCCGGGTTTAGTCAATGGGACACGCGGAAGGATTGCAGCCTGCATAAACGCAAAATCACCATATTCCTAAAAACTAAATTACTGCGATTTTAGCGCAGTAATTTTAATATTTCAACTAGCCATCAAAGTTTTTAGAAAGTACTATAAAGGCGTTTCCCGCAAAAAAGAGAAAAAAGACCTGTCCCGCCGGTTAATATAAGCGCACGTCTTTCCCCGGCTGTGCAAAATTTATAGGACGTGCAAAAATAATAAATTTCAAGAGCAGCAAAATCAACTATTTCCTCAATCCCGCCTCCGACGAACGGCATCCTTATTACTTTTATAGTTCTTTCTTGTTTAGAAAAAATACTCCAGCCATAAAGAGTACTGTAGGTAGACAAAGGATGGCGAACAGAACCAATATTGCGGGTCCCATGACTAATGCAAATACCCGCTGCGAATATATCATCTAAATCAACACGCCATGATCCTATAAATTTTGACGGGAGCTTGCGGGAATTAAAGTCATAGTTATCATTTCTGATTGCCGCAATATCGTAAAGCGTCCTGTACAACTGGTAATCCGGACGAGAAGTATAACGAAATACGGGAATGGTTAATTTGTTGTTGTTAAGCGTTCCTGTAAAAAATAGCTCTCTAACAAACACGTTATTAAATCTTATATTATTCTCGTTTGCATTTGTTATAGTTATGGTTCCGAAGCTTGGTATTCTTCCACCAGCATTAATAAAATATCTATCCCCAGTCCTGGGCAATGGTCCTCTTCCTACTATTAGTAATAGAGAGAAAGATACCTATGTCGTCATTGCCTACAAAAAGCATATACACATTATTATCGTCAAAATTATCGTCAAACGCAGTACCATCAAACGGTTCGCAGGCTGCAATGAGAAAAAACAACGCAATTGCAGCAAGAAATAATGTATGTTTCATGTTGTTTCCTCAATGCGTGAATGAATAAAATTGTGAAAACTCATGTCAATTTCTCCTCAAGTTTAACAAGCAGAATACAAAAAATACAGGAAATTGCATTTTTGCTGTATAT
>WQTU01000102.1 GCA_009786125.1 Spirochaetota bacterium | reverse complement strand
TGCGTTTCCTTATTCGCTCGGTAATGTGCGTGCAAGCACGCCCGCTACACTCGCTTCATTCGGAAATAAGGTATTGTAGCCCCGAACAAGTTCGGGATGCTGCGCAATTTATTCTCGATTGAATAAATCAGCGGTTCTCTAGTTAAGAGAGGGAAGCTATCAAGCTGTAAAAAAATAAATTTTTCTTGACATATTGACCAGTGCATTTACGATTATAGTAGAGAGTTATGACTGGGATTGAAGAGCAGGGGGCAAAATGACAGTAGTTAAAGCGGAAAATGTGGTGAAAGATTATGGGTTGAACAACCAGACGGTTCATGCGCTGCGCGGGGTGAGCCTGGAGTTTGTGCGCGGGGAGTTTGCTGCGATTGCCGGACCTTCGGGCAGCGGGAAAACAACATTTCTGCATTTGGCGGGCTGTCTCGACACGCTTACAGGCGGCAATATGTTCGTTAGCGGAATGGATACCGGAAAAATGAACCGCAGGCAGCTTGCGATTTTGCGGCGTCAGAATATTGGGTTTATTTTTCAGGCTTATAATCTTATTCCAGTTCTTTCTGTTGAGGAAAATATCTCTTTTCCTTTGGTTCTGCTTGGGGTTGATAAAAAAGAGATAAGGGAGCGCACAGCCAGGGTTCTGGCAGAAGTGGGGCTTGATGGAATGGCAAAGCGCAGGCCCAAGGAGATGTCGGGCGGCCAGCAGCAGCGGGTTGCGATTGCCCGGGCGCTGGTAAAAAAGCCAGCGCTTATTTTGGCAGATGAGCCTACGGCAAACCTGGACTCTGCTATTGGCAGGGAGATTCTTGAGTTAATGCTGGCGCTGAATAAATCTGCTGGCACAACATTTATTTTTTCTACGCACGATTCAATGGTTATGGATTATGCGCGCCGACTTATTCGCATAAGGGACGGGCAGATTGAAAGCGATGAGGTAAAATGATGATTGGCGTAAAAAAGTTTCGGATCAAAGCTCTGTGCCTTCGTGCCTCTGTGCTAGGAAATTGCGGAGTTTTCTATGACTACTATGACAATCGGAGTTCTTTATGACGCTTAGGAACATCTGGGAGTTGAAGAAAATAGCGCTGCGCAATCTGAGCCGGCACAGGGTAAAGACTGTGCTTACTTGTATGGCAATAATGGTTAGCGCTGCTGTTTATATTTTCCTGAATAGCTGGCTCGGCGGCATGGCGATTCAGTCCCGCAGAAACATTGTAAACTACGAGATCGGCGCAGCAAAGCTGCAGACCAGACTCTACTTTGAGAGAAAAGACGAAATGCCCAGTTATGAGACTTTTTTGGGCTGGGAGCAGTTTCGCGAGGCGCTATATCGCGAAGGCTACTATAGTGCGCCCCGCTATGTTTTTTCCGGCACTCTCTTTTCAAGATTCGGCTCTGTGCCTGTTCTGTTTCATGGAGTAGACCCGGTTTTTGAAGCGCAGACAATGCGTTATGTGCCTTACGTTGATTTTCCCTATGGTTTTGGCCGCTATGTGCAGAGCGGCAAGCCGGAGATAGCTCTGGGAATTCTTGCTGCGGAAAGGCTCAGAGTGGGGATTCCCACACGGCCTTTAAGACAGGAACTTGAGGAACTTATAGCCGAAGTAACCCGAAGCAGCGATGAGGCGGATTTTATCCGCTCGCTTTACGAAAATGCGCCCCCAGTCAGAGACCCCTTTTCTCCCCGCGAAGTATTTGTTACAGGAAACGAGCGCTTGATTCTGCGAAAGGACACATCCTCAGCTTTTAAAGCAGACCTTGAGCGCTTTTGGAATATGATCGCTGCCACAAGCCGCAATGATGTGAGAATCAGAGCGGTAATCGACATTAAAGCTGTGCCGGAGACAATCCGCCGTACAAGGTGGGAGAACGATCTTTTGCCGCTCCTTCGCAGCGAGGATATCGCACTTGTAAAAGCTGCATACGAATACGAAGAGATTTTGGATGCGTATTTTCTGATTGAGACCGATGAATTGCAAAAAAAACTGATTCTCGATGCCATGATTCGCGCAGGCTTTAGCGGAGCAATACGCCATGTGAATCAGCTTCTTGATGCTGTGGTCGTGGGAGTAATCAATTCGCCTGCGCCGCTTCCGAATGGCAATACTGCTTTTATCCCGCTGGATGTTTTACAGGGCAGCGCAGGCATGATGCTCGAAGGAGCAGTAACGGAGCTTGTTATCCGCAAGAAGAATGCGCCGCATCATCGCTTGCCCGGGCAAAGCGAAAGCGCTGAGGCTATTACTGCTGCTCTAAAGCGCGGTCTTGCAGCACAGGGGCTTTCCCTGCCGTCCGAACTTGAGGTGCGTGTCTGGCAGGATTATGTGCAGGACTATCTTAGCTATGAAGCAGTGCAGACAGGCGCTCCTCAGGTAATAGCATATTTGCTTTTTCTTCTTTCCTTTTTGGGAATCTCCAACACAATTCTTATGGCAATCCTTGAGCGCACAAGAGAAATTGGCATGATGCGCGCTTTGGGCATGACCGACAAGCAGATAATAATGACCTATATGCTCGAAGCAGGGTTTTTGGGATTTATTGGTTCTGTGCTTGGAATAATTCTGGGGTGTATCATCAATTATCCGATGGTGGTACATGGATGGGATCTAAGCAATATGGCAAATACGTTATCCGGCGGCATCGGATTCCGCACGACTGGGATTTTCCGCAGTATGTGGAACATTCCTTTGATTATCGGAACAGGCGTAGCGGCAACACTGCTCTCTGCCTGCATAGCTTATTTACCGGCGCGCAGGGCAGTGAAGATGCCGATAGCCGACAGCCTGCGGTTTGAGTAAAGGATCGGGGGAAAATGAAAATGGCGGCAGAAGGAGAGGGGGCGCTGCGGGGGTGTCCTGCTAGAAACTTCGCTGCGACGTGCCGCAGTGGGGGGAGCGAAAGTCCTCGGGGCTGGAGTGAGGGGAGACTTCCCATCATACCCGAAGCTAAGGAGAAGTTACATGACAAATGAATACAAGCTGGGCGGCACATGGATGCTGATAACGATTGCTTTTCGGAATATCTGGCGGAACAAACGGCGGACTGTTTTTTGTTTTACTGCGGTTGGAATTGCAGTATTATTTATTGTGGTTTATTCGGCAATGATTGACGGAATGACCAGGAATATTAACGACCGTGTGCAGATATTCGAGCTGGGGCATGTGCGGGTGGTATCTGCCCAGTACGAGGCAGAAAACGAATATATGCCTGTGCAGTATCCAATCGGGTTTAATGCAGAAAATCCGAATGGAAAAAACTGGCGGGATTTGGCTGCTCTCATTTATGAAGTTCCGGGTGTGCGAGCGGTCTTTCCGCGAATTGCTGTTTTTGCGGCGTTACAGGAAAGCGTAGTCAAACATGCGATATTGTGGGGGCTGAATATTGAGGCAGAAATGGCGGCGAACCATTTTAATCTTACCAAAAGAAGCGATGGCTTGCAAGAGGGGCGCTGGCCATCGCCGGGAACAAACGAGTGTGCTGTCGGGTATGCGTTTGCGCGAAGAGCCGGGCTTTCCATTGGCGACAGGATTCCGCTAAGAACCACCTCTGCGCAATTTTCCGACAGGTTCTGGAGCCCGGTAATTACCGGAATCTTTGACTTTGACTTCATAAGATACGATGAGCAGTTTATTATTACAGATATTGAGCGGCTTCAGCGGCTGTTGGCGTTGGGCGATGGTACGCAATCTCTGGTGATTTTTGCTGATGATGAGAGACAAAGCGCAGCTATTGCCGCACAGGTGCAGAATCTTCTGGGCAGCGATAGCGTTGTAACTGATTGGCGGGATAACTACTGGGTTGCGATGATGCGCATGGTCATTCCGATTTACTTGATAATATTTTTGGTATTCCTGATTGTGGCGAGTTTTCTCATTATCAATACAATGGTAATGGTCATTCACGAGCGCATAAAAGAAATCGGAATGATGGGAAGCCTCGGCATGACCCGCCGGGAAATTGTTGCAGTCTTTTTTTATGAATCGCTTTTCCTTGCTGTTTTTGGCGCGTTATGCGGGGTTGTGGTCGGCGGGGCGATTGCGGCTATTGGGTCGAATTATCCTATTCGGTTTACTGATTTGTATGGAAATATGTTTAGCGATATGCCTATGGGTAATTCTATTTTCTTTCAGTTTAGTTTTGCACGGCTCGTAATGGCGTGGCTAATGGGCGTAATTATTGCTTCGGTCTTTACGCTGATTCCGTCGCTTAAGAGTGCCTTTGTGGAGCCGGTCGAGGCTTTGAGAAGATAACGAAGAGCAAGAGAGCAGACAATCCCCTTCCTCTGGAAGGGGTGCCCGAAGGGCGGGGTAGGATCAGCTTGAGTGAATTAAGGAGATTTTATATGCAAAAATTATTTTTAGTAATCGTAATGATGTTATGCGTAGCGGCAATGGGTTTTTCGCAAAGTCTTGCGCAAAACCCAACAGCAGCGGAGCTCTTGCAAAGAATTGACGACAATGAAATATTCAGCACAATTGAGTATGAAGGAGAAATGATAATCGAGCACGGCGGCAGGCGCTTTGTAAAAACAATGCGGGTATGGGCGAGGGGAAATACGCACAGCTTTATTGAGTTTACAAATCCCGAAGACAGAGGAACAAGATATCTCAGGAGGGACAACAGGCTGTTTGTCTATTCGCCGGACATCGAAGATGTAATGCTGATCTCCGGACATATGCTAAGGGAGTCGATGATGGGTTCTGATATGTCTTATGAAGATGCTCTCGATAACGAGAGCCTTTCCAGCCGCTATACTCCTGTTATTTTTGGGTCTGATGTTCTTAATGGCCGCGATGTCTGGATATTGGAGCTAACGGAAACCAGGCGGGGAACGCAGAGCTATCCGAGGAGAAAGTTATGGATAGACAAGGAAACCGGCGACTTGCTTCGCGCCGAACTTTTTGCTCTTTCCGGCGCAAAGCTTAAGGTGTACAATGTGCTAAGGATTGAAGTTCATGGGGACCGCCGGTTTCCGGTTGAGGTGGAAGTGCGGGATCTTTTGCGAAGGAACAGCAGAACAGTTTTTATCATGAGAAATGTTGTGCTTGACAGACCGATTCCTGATTCAATATTTACCGACAGGAACCTTAGGCGTTAGGCGTCGGTGTTGACTGGCAAAGCTCACAAAGCTAACGAAAAAGCTGCGGAGTCTTTAAGGGGAAGTTTCAAAGAGGAAGCGTATGAGAAAGATTAGTTTGGTTTTTTTGATTGTATTTTTTGTAACTAACAGCGGTTCGCATCTCGGAGCGCAAATGACAATCTCCGGCATTTTTGATTCAACTGTTTCTGTGAACGCCGGAGCAGGGGATTCGCCGGGCTTTTCATACGGCATTGAAGAATTCGCCAATATTCGCTTTCAGACAAGAATACGCGAACGCGGAAGAATTCTCGGCGCAGTGAACTTGTACGCCGTTGCCGGAGATTATGCTGCGGCAGCGAGGGCGAACAATCCATCAGGTTTTATAGATGCAGAAAACTATGTTGCATGGATTGAACTTGAGCGCCTCCATTTTCGCGTAAACTTCGAAGCAGCAGATTTTGACGGCGGCTTAATGCGAATACCTTTCGGGTTCGGTCAGGTGTGGAGACCAACAGATTTTCTCAACCCCAGGAACCCCCTAAAACCCGATGCGCGTCCTCGTGCTGTTTTGGGCTCTACCCTTGCGTGGTACCCCGGCGATGAGTTTAAAATGCTTGCTTTTTGCGCTGCCCCCCGCAATCCATACTCGCAAGATGGCGGCGGCGGGCTTGCTGGTCTTGCAATAGATCGCCACTGGGGCAGGGCGAGCATCCAGACGCTTTACTCGTTCGAGGCGCCGATGCGTGGTTCGATGCAGGGCATTCATCGCTTTGGGTTTTCGCTCAAGGCAGATGTGAAGGTCGGCTTTGTTGTTGATGCGCTTTATGTTTATAACCACGAAAATGGCACAGGGCTTGACGGACTCTCTTTTAGCGCAGGGTTTGATTATTCTTTTTTTAGGGGCAAGCTGATTGTTCTTGCAGAGTATCTCTATAATGGCTCTGCATCGTCGACTGCTCGGGGCGAAGGAAATATTTTTGGCTTTTCCAACGAACATTATTTGTACACAGGCGTTACCTGGCGATTCAGCGATTTTACCAATGCGAATATTGCTTTGGTTTCCGGTCTTAGCGATATTTCCTTTACACCGATGCTTGGTTTTAATCACGAACTTTTTCAGGGAGCCACACTGATGATTCTGGCGCAGGTGCCGATAGACCGCGACCTAATTTCGGGCAACGGGAAGCGCGGCGAGCTCGGTCCTCTGCCGCCGGACAAACTTCAGCCGTTATTACAGGAAGATGGGCAGCGGTTTGGCAGCTACTTCTTCTGCACCGTGAGGTTACGGCTAAGGTTTTGATGGGTTGCTGGACTGGAAGTTGGGGGAGCAAAACCTATATTTACTGCCTGCAAAACCCTTTAAGCTGCATTCATGTTAGCATTTATTGCTTCAATTGTCCGCCTAATATCTGACCATAGAGTTAAGTCTGTAAAAAGTTCATTCACGCTGCCTTTATCTGTAAACGGCGAATCTCTCAAAACAGAAAAATCTTTAAGCATACCATTTTGAACAATATACTCAATAATCTTGTTAATGAAGTAAATTTGCCTTGAGTCAAGATTACTGTTATCCAGAAAAATTGCAAATGCTTCTTTCGCTGCCTGCATATCAAGTCCTACAATTGAGCGTACAAGTTCGCCAAGCGGCATATCTCCATATTCTTTTTGGTACTGTTCTTTTGTGCCTACTTCCTGCCATAAGATTTTTTCCAATTCTTTCACATCGAATGAATTAAGTGGCTTGTTTGATTTCAATTTTGCAATAACAGGATTATTTTGATTTTCGCGTATATAGTACTCGGCTTTTTTTCGGTAATTTTTTAAATCTTCTGTATCATAATCCGGGGGGCTATCGGAAACACTTACAATAGTATCCTTAAAATTAGTATCATAGCGCCTGCCTTTTTCATTTTCCAGGTATTGCATCAAATCCCGCAATTTGAAGCGAATTGTTTCAAATTCTTTGATGCCAGCGTTATCTATATAATCGCTGTGCAGCAAAGATTCGATAAAATCTTTTTGTGCATAAATTGCTGGTATTGTTCCAAGATTTGTTAAAGCCGCAGCTTTTTTCAATAAATCTTTTTTTAATCGCTTGTATTTTGATTGGTCGCTTGTTATGTAAGCCAACACAATTCCGTACATTAAAACATCAAAGCGGGCAGCAGAAAAATTATCTTTCTCCGGGCCCAAAAGCAAGATAATGTGTTCCTTTATAAGATCTAATTGTTCATACTTTAATGCAAGGTATGTTTCTTTTTTGCCGAATAAATCGACATAGTAAATATGTTGCCGGACTGCGAAGTTATCACGGTTCAACTCGGAAATCTTGTCAAGCAATTTTTGAATTAACCCATCCCTAAATAGAATGAGATCATCAGTCTGATATTTTAAACTTTGCAAATTATATATTATTTCTGTTTTGAGAAGGAACAATTGAGCCTGAAGACTCAAAGTCGCAACAGCTTCTTTGCCCTTTCCGTTGTTTTCTCGGAAGAATTCAAAATTGGAACAAAAATCAAAAATATAAAATTCGGTTTTATCATCTCCGTCAATTAAGCCTTTGCAAAGTCTGGTGCCTCGCCCAATCATCTGCCAGAATTTTGCTTTGCTTAAAACTTTTTTAAAGAAAACCAGATTAAGAATTTCGGGAATGTCGATTCCCGTATCCAGCATGTCAACAGAGATTGCAACTTGCGGCATCTTGTTCGAAGTCGAGAAATCATCTATCAAGCTTTGGGCATAGTTGGTGTAATTGTCAATTACCCGGCAATAATCAGAAGGATAATCGGGGTATTCTTTCCCCCAAATTTCGTAAATTTTCTCAGCATGAATATGGCTTTTTGCGAAGATAATTGTTTTTCCGACTTTACCCCCGTATTCAACCTTGAGACCTTTTGTTATTATAATATTCAGCACTTGCTTTATTGTATCTTTTGCCGTAGATGTTTGATCCAGTTTTAGCTTTTCTTCGGTTTGAGAAATGCGGAACAGATTAGCAATCAGTTCTGTACTCCCCATAAAATCAAGAATTTTTTCTTTATCCTTTAGCCCTTTTTTCCTGTGAATATCTGCAACAGTCAATCCGCCGTAAAGCCCCATGTAACCCGCATTTTGGAAAATTGCAAATTCATCATCTGTGATAACTCCCGCATTATGAGCCGCTTCAGCCAAAAGTTGGTTCCATTGTTTGATGTTGCCGCGGACAACAAGCCGTTTGTTATTTTCGTCAAGCTGATTAAAAGTATCAGCCAATTCCTGCCGACGGGTTTGAATCGCAAAATATGTCTGCCCAAGAGCAATAATCTCTTTGCGCGGGTCGCCGTTTTGAACGATGAGATAGCAGGCATAGCGGGTTAGCTTATAGTCAATGACCTGTTTTGTCGCTGATTTTGGCATTTCTATCGTTTTGTTGACCTCAACAAAATGATCATTAACCTCTAAACCGCTGTTTTTACATGCAAGCATAGCCCGATCTATCACCTTGTGAAAATTGCGCCATTCGGTATAAAGCAATGTTCTTTGCAAATCGCGTGCAAACCAAAATTCTTTGCCATTTTCATCAATTTGCTTGATATTTTCAAAAGTTTCATACTCCTTAGCAATCAATTTAGCCATATTGCCTCTCCTTTTTCGCTCAATTGTGACCGCAGTGCGGACGCAATTCACTCCTCAACCATTTTCCCCAACGCCTTCAACCCCTCAGTTATCTCCTGCTCCAGCTTGTTTATCTCTGCCAGAATCTCATGCGGGGGCGGATAACTTTCTGCAACATAAGCGCTCTGTTTGTACTTGTTAATGGATAAATCGTAATCGTTTTTGACAATCTCGACTTTGGGTACAAGAAAACTTTTTTCTGTTCGTTTGCGTTCTTTTTCCTTTTCCATGGCATGAAAACGCGCCACAATGTCGGGTATATCGCTGATTGCAAGCTCTGTGCGCTTGTCGTCGAGACTGTAGCCATCAGCCTGCATATCGTAGAACCACACATTATCTGTTCCGCCGTGTCCTGTCTTGGTAAAAATGAGTATTGCAGTGGAAACTCCGGCATAAGGCTTAAAAACTCCGGAAGGCATAGAAATGACTGCTTCGAGACGGTGATTTTCGATTATTTCTTTTCTGATCGATTTGTGGGCTGCTGATGAGCCGAAAAGAACTCCGTCCGGCACAATTGAGGCGCAGCGTCCGCCGGTTTTGAGCATTCGCAGAATTAGCGCCAGAAACAAAAGTTCTGTCTTTTTTGTTTTCGTTACCTTGAGGATATCTGCGGAAACAATATCATAATCAAGGCTTCCCTTAAACGGCGGATTGGTAAGAATAATGGAGTATTTGTTTGTATCTGTATTTTGATCCGAAAGGCTGTCCCGATATTGGATATCCGGGTTATCAATGCCGTGGGTCATCATATTCATGGCGCCGATGCGGAGCATGGTCCTGTCCATGTCAAAGCCGTGAAACATATCATTCATATAATGGGCTTTTTGTTTTTTATTGTAAAAAATTTCATTTAGATATTTTTCTTTGAGAAATTCTCCTGCAGATACGAGAAAGCCCGATGTACCGCAGGCAGGGTCGCAGATAACGTCATCTGGTTTTGGAGCGAGCAGCTCTACCATCATGCGGATAATGTGCCTGGGCGTTCTAAACTGACCGTTTGTTCCGGCTGTCGCAATTTTTGAAAGAAGATATTCGTACAAATCACCCCGGATATCTTTATTCTTCCAGTCTATTTCATCCAGCGCTGTTATTACTTTTTCAAGGAGCTGCGGGGTTGGGATTTTGAAAATCGCATCTCCCATATATTTTGAATAGCTCGAGTCTTTATTGTCATGAAGTTTTTTAATAAAAGGGAATACTTTGTCCTGGATTAGTTCATACATTTTTGCAGCAGGAAAATCACGAAACACAGACCACTTGTACTGCTTTCTATTGGCGCCGAAGATGCTTTCGTATGGCACACCGAGCATTGTGCTTTCTTTTGAGCGGGTATTGTCCATGTCGTCTAGATCACGAATAAAAATGAGGTAGGTAATCTGCTCAATTACGTCCAGAGGATTGGTGATTCCGCCTGTCCAGAACATAGTCCAAATCGAATCAATTTTGTTTTTAAGTTCGCCGGTAATCATGGGGTAATCCTTCTTCCTAAATGATATCAATATTATATGGCAATGTATATGAACCTAACAAGGTATTAAGGAGTCTTAAAAACTGTTCGTAATAGAAAGCATCAGGGAAGCTTGGTTAGATTTTTTTGGTTCGGTAAAAATGCAGCTTTTTACAACGAATAAAGTCGGGAAAGCGCATTTTTTGGCATTTTTGATAGTTGATATCATATGTGATATCATATATAGTATCATATATGATATCACTTTAAAAAAAGGGGAATTATGACAATAAAAGAGTATCTGAATCGACCATATCACATTGTAATTCAATATATCACTGATGAGACCGGCTCCTACTATTATGCCTATGTTTCAGAGCTTGCCGGGTGTATGTGCCAGGGGAGTAGTTATGCGGAAGCTTATGAAAAAATTCAGGAGGCCATGAAAGAGTGGATAGAAGCCAGACTGGCAGCCGGGGCGCCGGTTCCTGAGCCTGTGGATGAGCGCCAGTTCAGCGGAAGAATTGCGCTTCGCATTCCCAAAACCCTGCATGGGCAGCTTGCAATGGAAGCAAAGAGAGAGGGCATTTCCATCAATCAGTATCTTTTATACAAGCTTAGCGGGTAAGCTTGTAGTCAATGACTTGTTTTAACACTGATTTGGGCGGTTGTATCGTTTTCCTGATGTCAGGAAAATGGTCATCAGTATCAAAACCACTGTTTTTACAACTAACAAGAAGGCTGATTATTGACCTAAAAACGCATATTTTTACCGGGAGCTGACAAAATCCCCCCCCATCTGCCTTGACAAAAATACCCTCATTTCTTACTGTTGAAAAATGCCTTCCGGTGTTTTTTCCATTTTACCCAGCAATTTTTTCTCCCTTCTGGCAAGTGTAAATCGTCAGCATTATGCTGCCCTTCTGGTGCTTTATTACCGGCTTTTTCAGGAAAATACCCGCGGGCTTGAACGTGAATTGGTGGTCAGGGAATTTATGAACTATCTGATTTTGCACCGCGATACTCTGGCAGATGAAGCTGACGAAACTGATGAGCAGAATTCGCAGCAGGAAACAGGTTCCCGTGAAATAGATTTTGGCGCAGAGGCAGCCCATGTTACCGAAAGCAAGAACGAAGAAAGCAGGAACGCAGAAAGCCGATCTGTTGACGAACGTGTTTTGGCAAGCAAATTTTTGCGGCGCTTTATTAATAGCGGCTGGCTTGGCGAAGAAACTCTTGCGGATTTTACGAAAGTCATCAACATTACTGCCTGGGGCAAACCTTTTATGAAAGCCCTTGCAGATATTGACGGCGGATTAAAAACCGAGTACGAGAGTCATGTCGTTACTGTTTATTCTATGTTATGCGGCGATGCAATAAAGAAAGACGGCCATCATGCAGTGCTCAAAGCCCGCGAAGAAACCCGTTCGCTTATCGATTCCCTTAAGGTGTTGTCCCAAAGCATCAAGGGTTATTACGACAATCTTAATGCCGAGGCAGTGCGCGCAAAGGCAGCATCGGCGCTGCATGAGCATTACAATCTCTATATGGGAGAAGTTTTGGACAAGGCTTACAAGCGCCTGAAAACTTCCGACAATGTTTCTCGTTATCGCATGAGTATTTTCAAGCAGGTTGCAGCGCTGCTGCGCGATAATAAATGGCTTGATGAAAGCGCAGCTAAGTACATGCGGATACTTAATACCAGCCGCGACGAGTGCCGGAAAAAACTGGAGTTTATGCTTGAAGAAATTCGGGATGATCTCCGCTCTGTTGATCCTCTGGAAGATGAAATTGACCGGCGAAATGCAGCGTACTCCCGCGCCAGCACCGAAATAATAAAAGCTTATATTGAACCCGACAGCACGGTTGCAGGAAAAATTGGGCTTCTTATAAAAGCGATTCAGGATAACAATAAGGAAATTCAGTCCAATATTGCGCATAACATTTATCGCATACGCTTTCTTTCACCCACCACGCTTGCTTTTACCCAGAAACGGGACGAAGGAGATTTTAGCGCTAATGTATCGAAACATGATCTTGAAGCGCTTGAAAACAATGAAAAAGATTTTTTTGAACGCATGAAAAAGCGACTTTCCATCAAAAAGATTGGTAAATGGCTTGATGAGCAGGGCGGAACGGATAAAATTCTTGTTCCCGAAGAACTTATCAGGGGAGAGGATTCCTATATCCGTTTTATTTATGCTCTGCTCTACGGCGACTCGCGGAAAGATTTTGACTATATTATTGAAGATGCCGAAGGCGCGCCGGAACCTGCTTCAATAAAAGCTGATAAATATGTGGTGCCGGATGTGCGGTTTCGCAAAGATAATCGGGCTAAGAAGGATAGAAGATGAATCACGACCTGGATGCTCTTAGCCAAATACAGTATCTTTCCAACGACGAGTTCGAACGTTTCAAAGCAGCTGCACAAATTCTTACTTCCAAAACATTTATTATTCGCGGCATTGACAAAGAGCGGGAACTCTATGATTTTACCATCAGAAATATCAAATTGTTTGAGGCATGGTTTACGTGCATGGGCTCTTCTCTGGTGCGTGACGAAAGTTTGGGAGTGATCGCTTTTCGCGGCAGCGGAAATATCCGGCACTATTTTTCCAAAGATGAAATTTGCGCAGTGCTTGTCTTGCGGCTGTTATACGAAGATAAAAAAGTTGAAGTATCATTAACCAAGTTTCCGATATTGAGTGTCAGAGATTTTCAGGATAAGTACAATGCAATGACCGGCGAAGAGATCAAAAAGACATCTCTCATCAAAGTTTTGAGCCGGCTTTCTTCCTGTAAGTTAATCTCTGTTGAATCCAATGACTATGCTGATCCCGAAGCAATCATTCAGCTTTATCCCAGCATCCCTTTGAGCATTGACCGAAATGCACTTGACCTTGCTGTCGCAGCATTGGAAAACAAAAATAGCTCCGATGAAATAACAGATTTTCAAACAGAGACTGCGGAGGCTGGCAAATGATTACTCTGGAACGCTTGCGGCTTGTGAACTGGCACAACTTTGACGATGCGGTAATTGAGATTGGTAACCGCTGCCTCTTGGCCGGAGACAATGGTTCCGGCAAATCTACGGTGATTGATGCAATCCAGTATGTGATGGCGGCTAACTTGCGAATGGCAAAGTTTAACTCTGCAGCAGGAGAGCGCCGGAGCGGTGGCCGCGACCTTATGGGTTATGTGCGCTGCAAGCTTGGCAGTGAATCCACAGAGTACCGGCGCGGCGATACTGTAAGCCATGTGATGCTTGAGTGGAGCGCAGCTAATGGTGCAGATTTTGCCTGCGGCGTGTGCATTGAGGCGTATAAAGATAATCACTACAGCGAACATTTCTGGATTGGCAATTGCTCTGGTAGCGGTGCTGGTAACGGCGCTGGTAATAGTGCTGGAAATCGTGCCGGCAAACGTGCAGCCGATGGAAATTCAAAATCTGCGTTTTCTGTCAAAGACATTATTGTCCGTAATGAGAAAGATGAGCCTCTGATTTTTCGGCAATTCAAAAATGTTCTTGCGGAAAACAAGCTCTACGATTATCCCACAAAGCAGCAATACATAAGGGATTTAACCAATCGCTTAGGTGTTTTCAAGAGGCAGCCGGAAATAAATCCATATCTGGATGCCCTTACCCGTTCCATTGGTTTTAAGCCGCTGGATTCGATTGATCAGTTTGTTTGTGATTTTATTCTCGAAGAAAATCCTGTGTCGATTCAGGACATGAAGCAGAATCTGGAGAATTACAAAGAGGCGGATCGTCAGGCAAAGGCAGCAATCGCGAAGATCGGGGTTTTGAAAAAGATCTGCGCCAAAGCTGCTGAGTGGCGGAATTACGCAGGGCTCATTCTTAAACAGGAATATTTAAAGCTGCGAATAGAGCTGGAAAACGAAAAGCAGAAAAAAGAAAATGCTTCCAAACAGCTTGTAGAAACAGAGAACAAACTGGATTTTACAAACCGCGAAATATCTTCTCTCAACCAGAAACAACTGGATTCTGAGCAGGAGTTGCGGGCTTTGGATCAAAGTCTTGCAGCTAACGAAACTCACAGATTGTATGAAGAGATAAGAGCCCGCATCGAGCGCTTGCAGCACGATTTTGCAAAAGAGGAAGAACTTGCCGGAAAATACCAAAGCCTTAAATCACAGTGCGAGGCTCTGGTAAGCCGGGAAATAACAGAAGAGTTTGACAAAGAAAGCGCTCTGCTGGGCGAAGAGGCGAAAAAGTATCAGGACGCGCGATATGTTGCAGGTCAAAGAAAAAATGAAGCTGCAGAAAAACTTAGGGATATACGCTCGGAGCTGGCAGACCTGGAGCAAGGCATACTTCGCTACCCAGATGCCCCGCGGGAACTCAGGGCTGCTTTGCAAAAGGCAGGGATCGAAGCTTTTTTTCTTGCAGAAGCCGCAGAGATTACTGATTCCGCATGGGTAGATGCTGTTGAAGGCTGGCTCAATACGCGGCGTTTTGCAATTCTTGTTGTCCCGGAACATTTTCAAAAAGCGCTGGAAATTTACAATTCTCTTCCCCGCTCTGTAGCAGGCGCATTTATTCCCAATCTCGAAAAAATGCGGAACGCGCAGGTAAAACAGGGTTCTCTTGCGGAAATTATCAAGGCAACCGGTTATGCCCGCATTTACATAAATTTTACACTTGGAAAAGTGATGCGCGCGGATCTCGCAAGTCTCAAAACTTATGATTCTGCGGTTACCAAAGAGTGCATGACCTACATGAATCACACTGCGTCGCGTATCAAAGAAGAAGTATACAGCCGGCATTATTTGGGAAGTGCTGCGAAGGAAAAGCGCAGGGAATTTCTCCACGCAGAAGCGCAACGCGCCGAAGTTGAGCTCGCCACTGCAGAGAGAGAGGAGCGGGACGCCCGTATCCGCGAAAATTATAATGACAGAGCTCTGCGTTATCTGCCGGAGATGAAGCTGCTTTTTCCTTCTGTTGCCGGCTCTGCGAAGCTTAAAAACCAGCTAAGTGCAGCGCAGGAAGAACTTGCAGCAATTGACACACAATCTTTCAAAGATTTGGAAAAGAGGCGCAAGGAACTGGAGGCTCATCTCAATCTTTTAAAGGAAGATAATAATAAATGGCGATATCAGCTGGGCAGTCTTGAAAACAGACTCACTGGCTTTCGGGAAGACCTTGATACCTTTACTCATTCTCAGGAAACTAAAGAAGAAGCAGTAAAAATATTTGGCAGCGATAATCCTCTCATGATTATCGAATGTGAAAAATATGCGCACGACAAACTTTCTAAAAACAGCATTGCAGATCTTTCCAGCTCCTACGAACCCACATTAAAGAGTTTCAAGAGCCGTACCGAATCCCTTAAAAAAGAGTACAATAAACTAATAGCAGATTATGAACATGAGTTCCATTATCTTTTGGGCATAGACCCTTCGGAAAATGCCGAAGCAGAAACTTTGTTAAAACGGCTTGAGACTTCGGAATTGCCGGAATACAGGGAAAAAATTGCAAAGGCGTACCAGGATGCTGAAAAAGAATTCAAGGATCACTTTATCTCACGCTTGAATGAACACATTGAGGAAGCCGGAGAAAGTTTTAAAGAAATAAATAATATTCTTCGCACCCTTCACTTTGGGCATGATCAATACCGGTTTGATCTTGAACCACTTAGCGAGCGCAAGGGGCATATCGAAGTTATACGGCAAGCAGCAAAAATTCCCACCGGCGAGGAGACACTTTTTACCCAGCTTATTGATCCTGCTGAACAGAAAGCTGCGAAGGAACTTTTTGACCGCATTCTTAACTCGCCGCTGGATTCAAAAGAGTTGCGCGACATTTGCGATTACCGCACTTATTTTCATTACGACATCAAAATCAAGGAAACCGGTAATCTTGACGAGAATGGCAATTCAGTGACTCTTTCTTTAAAAAAAGTGCTCAGGGAAAAATCCGGCGGCGAATCCCAAACCCCATACTATGTTGCAATTGCTGCAAGCTTTTATCGTTTTTACAAAGCCCGGCCGGAAACTACTGTGCGGCTGGTAATTTTTGACGAAGCATTTAACCGCATGGACGATGAGCGGATTGGGAAGATACTTTCATTTTACAGGGACTTAAATCTTCAGATTATTACTTCGGTTCCGCCGGAAAAAATTGAAGCCATAACTCCTTACATGGATCGTGTTAATGTAATAAGCCGATATGGCAGCGCAGTAAAAGTGCGGGATTGCCGCATTGATGTTGCTGATGAGAGCGATATTGAAATAAGTAACGTTGGAGCAGAGTCGGGTGCCTGATGACAAGCTGGGAAAAGAAAATAATCAATGCATTTATTGCTCATTACTTTGCCTCTGCATCTGCTGCATCTGAAAAAGAAGAAAACCGCAAATCTCTGCGGCTTCGCACTTCTATATTGTTTCCAAATTTTGATACAGCGAATCCCAATGAAAAAGAATCCTATCTTGAAGCTGCGGAACTGCTTGAGCAAAAAGGGATAGTTAAACTTACATGGGAAAAAGCGCAAAAAGGAGAGCGCCTTAAAACTTTAAGCTGCGAAAATTTTAAAAAGATTTTCGATGAAGCGGGCAAGCCATACCCCTGGGCTGAAGCAGAGAAAATCAGGACCATGCTTGCCGAAAAAGTAAAAACGCTGAAAAAATCGCAAGCAGCTTTGGGCAAAGAAAAATCTGCAGAAACATCGCCGGAAGTATTAGAGCAGGTAAAAAAAGTTATAAATCTTCTGGAATACTTTTCTCAGCACTTCGGGATTCGGGAAATTGGGCAAGGAGCAACTTATCAAACAATGGAAGATCTTGTCCGGCTTTTTGAATTCATTTGTGATCCGGTAAAACTGGAAAAGATAACTGCGCGCGCGCTGTCTGTTTTGCTTTACCGAGATTCAAAACACCTGGAGAATTTGCTCTCTGCTTGCACTCATCTTTTATCACGGGCGCAAAAAACTGTAGCTTTGCCGGATTTCTCTTTTCTTGAGCGATCCTTTCCGGAAACCATGATTTCTGGGAAAATAATTTTTGAATACAAGAAACCTGCTCATCCGTTAATCAATGCCAAAGGTCTTATTTTGAATCTTCCTCTTGAAAGCATAGAAAGATTCAGCGTTATACAACTTATATCAGAAAAAAAAGAAAAATCAGTATTAACGATAGAAAATAAAGAAACATTTTTCGCCCTAGGAAGTCCGCAAAAACACGATTGCCCGAACTCAAACCTTTCTCGCTATGATTGCTATTTGTATACAGGGGGTTATCCCAATCAGGCTGCCGCAGCTCTCATAAAGCTTCTTGCAGCTTCTGGTTTTACATTTTACCACGCCGGAGACCTTGACCCGGATGGTATTCTCATTTTGCAGTTTATTCAGGATATTGCAGAAAGACCGGTTTTTCCAGTCAAAATGGATGCAACTACTTTTGATTTATATCGCCCATGGGCAAGAACTCTCGACAACTCTATGCTGCGGCAAATTAAAAAAATTCAAGAAGATGTAAGAGCCATTCCATGTGTGTCTGAGCTTCTGCAGCGCATTGAGCAGACAGGTATGGGAATAGAACAGGAAATTATTGATTACAGGTAGCGGGTAACAAATCAGCTTTCAGGTTTTGCATCCTGCAGCGTAGGATCTGCGGCATTAGTTTCCTGCTGCGGCAGCGCCTCCTGCTGGCTGCGGCTTTGCCTTAGCCGCTTGGAAAGCGCTCTGATAAGATCAATATCAGTATCAGGATCAATCTGCAGAATAGTGTGAAAAAGCTGATGAGGTAACGCAATTACCGAAAGATCTGTCTCTGCCTTAACCGAAGCTGCCCTGTCGCCCGAAACAATGGCTGCCATTTCTCCAAAAAAATGCGCCTTTTCGATAAGAGCAATTCTCTTGAGGCACTCATTATCCAGATAAACTCCAGCGTTACCGGAAAGTATATAGTAGACTTCCTGTCCCTGGCTTTGCTTGTCAAAAACCAGCTCGCCCTTTTTGTAAAACTTGAGATATTTTCTAAGAGATCCAGGCGTATAGGTAAAAAGTTTATTAAGCAGCGATTTTGATGATGTCTGCGCTGAATATGCTTTTCTAAATCTGCTAAAGAGCAGGGCATCGGACATATCCAGCACCCGGATTAGTTGCGCGCCAAAGAAGAAAAATACAAAAAAGAAATAAACATTTACCAGAAAAAGAAACAGCCGCCCTAAGGTTCCGTAAAGCAGATTATAACGGTCAGGACTAATGATCAGAGAAAAACCTGTTGTAAAAATCAGGAAGAAGATCATGCATGTAAGCACCCCGGGAATTATGTGTTTCATCTTCGGAGGATTTACCGGAACAAAGCGATACGCTGCCAGCGCCAGCAAAGCCAGAGAGATAAGAAACACAATACGAATTATTTGCGAGGAAAATATCAGTAAAAAAGAAAATGCGGCAGAAGTGTGTATTTGCAAAGCCAGCTTGAGCCCAAAGAGAATAGCAAAAATAACAAGCATAACAATGACCCAAATCCCCAGTGTAATAGCAATATCCCTAAAAATGGAGCGTTGCCCGGGAAAAACAATTCCAAGCCCCCGCAATGCAGAGAGAGCGCAAAGTCTGGCAGTCCACAAAATTATAATAATCGAAAGAAACCCCGCCACTCCGGAATTTGCGGAGCTTAGAAAATTATCAATAATATCTTGAACATTAAAAACACTAAAAATAAAGCCAAGCGGCTTAAGCAGCTCCTCCAGCAATTCCGGAGAAGCAATCAAAGCGCGGGAAAGCAAAAGAGCAATGAACAGCAGCGCCGGCGCTGCCGAAAGTAGGAAGCCATAGGCGCAGGCTGCAGCATGATTTATCAATCCGTTTTTGTTAAAAAGCTCAAAGCTGATCCATAAGCGCTGCGCCATGAGAAGAAAGAAACTCTTTATTTTTTTCATATGACTGTTTTCATAAAACCTTTTTCATGTAACGCTTGGAGTCCGGAACCGCCGAACAGGCGGCGCAGCGTATATTGCTTGTTAGGCGCTGTATTCGATTCTTTACGGCCTCAATACCCATTCTCCTGTGGTAAAACTTCGAATGCCGGTATCAAGATTGAATTCGCCGATAATCATTAATGTATTAAGGCTTTCGCCGCCGCCTATCAACCAATTTGGGGGTAAATCATTGTTTTTTACAAAATCCCTTGCAAAAATAATCAAGTCATCATCTCGCGGATTAAGCGGATGATCAAAATCATCAATAGAGAAAATTGTATATGCAATTGCCAAAGTGTGGCCGCTTAGACTTAGATTCGGAAAGCTGCCGTCGTATATCAATGTTCCGCAGTCAACTTGCCAAGCATGTAAAGTGTAATGATGTGCGATTACTGTTCGTTCTTGTCGCACTATGAATCTAAAATCATCTGTAAGTTTATAAACCGGAAGCGTTGCCTCTGCGATATCCGGAAAGGCTGCAATATGTGTGACGTGCTTTAATTCATTTGTTTCAGGATACCAGACATAAGCGCCCGGTATAGTGTCAAAACGATAATTAAGATTCCCGCCAGGAAAATATTCAAGGGAATTCCATACAAATGTCCAAAAATGTTGATTCGGCCATTGCCATCCGCGGACAGAAAATAGCACCTCCGTCTGACCGTTCATGTATGTTCCAATAAGCCTTCTTGCTACCAAAGGGTGTTCAGGCTCCGTATCAAGCCCAATTATTCTAATTTCATTGGGAACAATGTTTCCGTTTTCAATATACTTACTAAAAACCCAACCCTGCTCCTGTCCAATGACAAATGAAAGCAATGGATCGCCGCCTCTCCAAGCTGGCCAATCTACTACATTCCTAATTAATAACCAGCGCCCGGTATGACCGTCTATTGTATCTGTGTTATTTGATGTACCTAAAATCGCTATTCTTGTATTTTTTGTTGCAGAAAAAAGTATATCACTTTGAAATGAGGGGTAGCGGTGAATGTTTACACCATCGGCATTTACAATAGTGATATATACAGTTCCCAGATTAGGATAATGCAGTTCCCCTCTAACCAATTCTACAAGCAATTCTTCGGCAGCTTGTCTTATAAAACCTTCTTCATCGATTTGCTCTGCTGTTTCAGTTTTTTTTTCAAAACTATCCGTAAAAATGTCTTGAGAAACGTTTGGCTCGCTACTTCTTCTTGTGTTACAAGCTGACAAAAAAAGTAAAACCACAAAAATTAATAAAAAATATTTTTTCAAAATTTCCATACTTAATCACTATTTTACACTTTTTCGACAATATTGTCAATCAAATATTTTGCTTATGTAATTATTAAACAATATTTATCATCGAAATATTGCGCCTAACAACGGCATACGACGTTTTGAGCGCCAGAATAAGCGAAGCCGAAAGGTTTTGCAGCCCTGAAAAAATTGGCGGAGAAAACGCCGCAAAGAGCGAATAGCCCGACTGGCGTTTTTCGTAACCCGAGTCGCCAAACAGGCGGCGTAGCGTATACCGTTGTCAGGCGACGTATTTTTCTTTTATTCAATAATCATATCTTAAATATGGCAATATATGCCTTAAAAAATCCAATCTTCTATTTAAGTAGTTATGGTATATTATATCTGGAAAAATAAAATGGCTTCCTGAAAATATATTTCTCTGCCCTAAAATTCCTGTTTTAATTTTTTTATCCAAAATTCTGATTATATCCTCTATTCTGTTATTAAGCATAAATAATGCACTTTCCAGCAAATAATTATGATTAGCCAATCTGTTTATTTTTATTCTCAATAATTTTTTTCTTAAATCCCTGTTAGAAATCATATTTTCATCTACTACTGACAAAATATAATACATTCGCAAAATTACAGCCAACAAACTGAAATTACTCATTTCCAAAGCACCTTGCAATATTCTGTTATTCGCAGCAATTCTTACGTTAAATTCATAATGATCATTAATCAAATATATTGAACCTTTATAATGTATTAATAATCCAGGTGGTATATAATAAGTCAGCAGTCTGCCCGTCTCTTTTTTTGAAAAAATGTTCCTGCCTTCAATTATTGTTGCTATCGTTACAGTAACAATACCATCTCCTGTAACTTTCAGTGTTTCAGGCAAAAAACCTTCATGGAAATTTATATTATCATAAAGAAAATATCCTTGAATCGTAACTAAATCACCATTACAATTTATAATAAAATTACCGGCTCTTGTATAACCAATTTTATCATTTTCAAGCCTTATCCTAAAAAACCCTTCTCCATGAATAGCAAAATCAGTGTTTACCCCTGTAAACATCAAAGAACCTTGCGAAGTATTAATATTTTCTGTCGCTCTGTTATATTGGGGGTTAAAAAACGATTTATACCCCCATGTTTCTATGTTTGATAAATCTATATACAATAAACGATATTCTTTTAACAACTTATTTTGATCTGCATAGATAAATGAGGAAAAAATAATAAATAATATGAGGAAAAAAATCTTCACTATTAAACCTTATCAAAATATTATTATTCTGTCTGTCCATACTCACTACCTATAGGACACAGCAACCTTAGGAATAGATATACCCATAGTATCAGAAAATTCTGCTGGTGTCATCCCCTTTAGGGAATCGTGCGGGCGGTAATGGTGGTATTTATCCAGCCATTTATTTACAACTTC
>WQTU01000101.1 GCA_009786125.1 Spirochaetota bacterium | reverse complement strand
GATACTACAATATCTGCTTTTTCTGACAAAAATGAACCAAAAATGCCAACCCCGCCGTAAAGGTCAAATAAGAGTTTCCCATTCGCAAATTCCATTATTATATCAATTGCTTTTACCAGCATTTTAATATTGCTTTGAAAGAAACATCTGATATCTGTTTTTACAATTCTATCTTTTATTTTTACTTCGATGATGTTGCTCTGAGTTTCCTTCTTATCATAAAAGTAATTTTTTTCAGGAGCAAAAACCAATACGCGTTCTTTTTCAAGAACAGGAGAAGATTGCAGAAAATCATTTATACCATCATTACATATCCGGCAAAAATCTATTTTAATAATTTCTTCGCTGTTTCTTTTTTTGAACCCAGGTACGCCTTCCTGCGATTTATGAAACTGAGCCCTGCATCTGTAATTGTACTGATCCCCTCTAACAACTTCTATCTCCGGCAGCTCTTGAGAAATTATTTTTCCATTTCTCTCAATAGCTTCTTTGACAAGATTTCTTCTTATATCCACTTGCATTTTATAATCTATATGCATTAGTTCACACCCGCCGCAAGCAAAATAATACTTGCAGCATGGAGTCTTTCTGAAAGGAGATTCAAGCAAAATATCTTTTACGTTACCATACAAATAACTATTTTTTTCTTCGGTTACTGTTATCGCTGCTTTTTCGCCGGGAACCGTATATGGAACAAAAACAACCTTGCCGCCAACCCTTCCAAGCCCGCAGCCATTAGAAATTATTTTTTCTATTTCCACTTCATGAATCTGCACATATAAAGACTAACACATATATTCCGGAACCGCAAGTCCTGCAGCATACCTCCAATAAATCCCAGAAATTGGATTGACAAATATTGAACGCTTTGCAATAATTATCCTGAGAGGAGTTTTATTATGCACACAACACCAAACAACAGCACATCGGTTTTTGGATGCCGCATGAGTATTTATCCGATTTGCAACAATTATTCCAAAATTATATTAGGATGCCTGGATAAGGTCGACAGATCAAAAGTGTGGTCTGCTACAGAAATGCTAAGCACAGTTTACCGCGGGAAGCAATCCCATGTACTGGACTGCGCGCGGGCTGTTTTTTTGTACACCTGCAAGGAATGTAATCCCACTGTAGGCAGATTTGCATTTACCAAAGAGTACATAGATGCGAATTCTGCAAATGATTGTTTCTTGAATGCTGATGATAATTTATGTAACGCTGCACCTGTAGCTGCCAATGCTGCAAGAGGTGACTTAAATGTAATGACACAATTTTCGTTCTATGCCCTTGGCACAGCTGACTATACAGAGCACTCTAATTTTATAATCAGCATTGCCGAAAAACGCGGCTTGAAACCCGAGCAATTTTATTACACAACAACCCTCGATGGCAATGCAGATGAAATATTTGCTTTTTTGGACGAAGCTCTTACTTATGCGCAAAAGAATTTGCCAAGCTTTGTGCTTGAAGCAGCCATAGCTTTCAAAGACAACAAAAGAAGAAAGTGAAAGCGAAATTACTTGCTTTCCTGCTGTTGGTAATAATTTTAATTATCCCGCAATTCGGCTGCAAAACTGCAAGAGAAGATACCAAAGCGCCTAATAGAATAATAGTATATAAATCTGATACCCTATTAATTGAAAAGGTTTCAAAGTATACATATCAGCATACTTCATTTTTGAATACAGATATTTTTAAAAACATCCCATGCAACGGAATGATTATCATACATAAAAATGAAGCTATAGTTTTTGATACACCGGTTGATAACGAATCTTCTTCTGAGCTAATTGACTGGATAAAAGAAACAATGAACTCAGAAATAATTGCAGTTGTTATAACTCATTCCCATATTGATAGTTTGGGAGGGCTGGATGAATTTCACAGACGGGGCATAAGTTCTTTTGCCCATAATCTAACCATACAGATTGCAAAAGAAACCAGCTTTCCTGTACCGCAGTTCGGATTCGAAGAATATATGGAACTAAAAGTTGGTAACGAAAAAGTACATATCAGATATTTTGGAGAAGGGCATACAATAGACAATATTATTGGATACTTTCCGCTGGAAAATGTTATGTTTGGGGGCTGCTTGATAAAAGCATGGGGTGCAGGAAAAGGCAATCTCGCAGAAGCAAATGTTTATGAGTGGCCAGAAACAGTCAGGAGAATAAAATCAAAATACCCAAATGTAGAGAAGATTATCATTGGGCACGGGAATTGGGGCGGCGCAGAACTCTTGGATTATACAATAAAACTTTTTGAGCAGTAAAGTAAGAGTTAATTATGAATTTTTTATCAGAATTTTTACTAGAAATTTTATTTGCCGTAGTTATTATTATAATAATTATCCCTGTTATAAAAATATTAAATAAAAAAGCGGAAGAAAATATGGATGAAGATAGTTTTTCTGTCCGCGGTCCTTTTCTTGATTTTTTGGGTGGCATATTATGCACGCTTTTGGGCGGAGCTTCTCTCGTACATATAATTTTTTTTGCCAATTATACGATTCAATTGTGGATTTATGTGTTATGTTCATTATTTTTAGGTTTTGGGTTATTCCTTATAATTTATCATGCCATATGGGAAGTTCGAGTAGATGGTGATCAAATAATTTATATCCCCTTAGCTGCTAAAAAACAAGTAATTATTTTTAATGCCATAACAAGAGTAAAAATAAATAAAGATGGAGAAATTATGGTATATGATGGAGATAAAACATTATTTTCAGTAAAGGAAACATGCAAAGGCTACAATATATTTATCTCTCGTTTAGAAAGAGAAAAAATAAAATTTGATTCTTAATTAAAAACTCTTTCTGCTCTTGCTCCGAAGCGATAATTGACAATTTAATCGAACTAATATATAAAAAACTATAGAAAAAAACAATTTTGAGGAGCTTTAATATGCCTAATGCTGTTTATTTTGTTTCTTACAAGCTTGTAAAAGGAGCACCAGTTTCGATTTTATATGTCGCTTAACGCTTTTGCAAAACTTCAAGTGAACGATCTCAGAGAATCTTTTGACAAGTTTTACAACATAATAATCAAACTAAGAAGCAAGGATGGCTGCCCCTGGGACAGAGAACAGACAGCAAACTCTGTAAGAACCAACCTGCTCGAAGAAGTATATGAGTGCATAGAAGCTATATCCAAAAACGATGATTTTCATACAGCAGAAGAATTGGGCGATATTCTGCTTGTTATAAGTTTTATTGCCAGAATAAAAGAAGAAGAAAATGCTTTTACTTTTAAAGAAGTAATAGAGCGGGTATCGGAAAAACTTATAAGAAGGCATCCCCATGTTTTTGCCAAAGGAGAAGCTTCGTCTTTCCGTGACTCGGCAGGAAATTCCGGAGAGGACCCTTCGCTCACAAAGCTCGGTCCGCCGGGAAATACCAACACTGTTACAAAAACAGCAGATGAAGTTTTAAAAAACTGGGAGCTAATTAAAAAAGCAGAAACCAGCCGCAACGAAACCGGAGAAAAAGAAAAAGCGCAATCAAAACTTGATGTTGTATCAAAAAGCATTCCCCCGCTCGAAAGAGCTTACAGGTTTCAAAAAAAAGCCTCCAAAGCCGGTTTTGACTGGAGCAGAGCCGAAGATGTATTGGGAAAAATTAAAGAAGAAATATCTGAGCTTGAACAAGAAATTAGTGCAGAAAACAAAAACAAAGAAAAAATCGAAGAAGAAATCGGAGACATTCTTTTCTCGGTTATTAATTTGGCAAGGTTCCTGAAGATCGATCCTTCCATAGCTCTTCATGGAACAAATGAAAAGTTTTTAAGCCGCTTTAAAAAAGTTGAAAAAGGTATGGAAGAAAAAGGGCTTCCCATGAAGCAGGAAAACCTCAAAATAATGGATGCGCTTTGGGAAGCAGCCAAACTTTCCTAAAACAAATGACAACCAAAACCGACCAATGGTCAGCCAAAGGCTGACTCGAAGGTTTAAGAACAAATTTACCGTTATTTCACAAGATTTATTCGAGGCACTTTACCTAAAAACATACCGCTAGTCGGTTTTTCGTGCAACTTCGAGCCATTTTCCAGACCAATTTTTCCAGACCAATCGCGTCATTTCCAAACCATTGATATGTTTTGCAGACATCCGGCTGGCGCGCTAAAGGTTCTCGACTTGCGCCGGAGTTCTCTCTCCGAAATACGAAAGGTAATTACTTAAATCCTCTCCGGCAAAAACCCATTCCCGGATTACAATAATTTCTGCCAGCGGGTTTTCTCTATTTAATGCCTCTTTTAGAATTTTAAAAAGACTTTTGCTTCCGGGTTTTACAATATTCCACAATCTTATACCCTGGCAAACAGCGCAAGGGTCATCAGCAGAAACAACACGAGTATCCAAATCTTCTATTCGGACTGTCTGCTCCAAAGAATTTCTGCGCACATAATCTTCCAGCAAAGTTTTATAATTGCTATTTTGCGGAAAGAAAATCTTGTATACACTTCCGCTGTAGAGAGACATTAAAGATATCTTTTTTTCTCCGTGAATAATCTTGTGGGAAAAAATATTTATTATTTTTATTCCATCAGGAAGTACGTTATTTACCTTGGTTATAAATTGCTCTTTCTCATATTCGGTGTAAGTCTCTACAGATGCAATTTCTTCTTCGGATTCAATTCCAAGAGTTAACGGATTTGCAAACTCAAGTCTGGGTTTGGGATTAAAACCTTCGGTAAATCTCACCTCAAGTCTGCATCTCTGAAAAGCTTTTTCAAAAAGCCTCATAACATCCAGATGCCCAAGGTATATCTGTTTTCCCTTTTTAGAAAAACTGAATATTATCCTGTACCTATCCTCGCCTGTACCAAGCGAGAAAACAACATCTTCTTCCGATGCAGCCTGCTCTGCCCCAGAGTTTACAATGCCGGCGGGAAACCTTCGCTCGCAAAGCTCGGTCCGCTGGGAGATACTGGTATACTTCCCGCAGACCCCGCAATTATGCGTGCATGTTGTTTCGCATTTCGATGTAAGTTTTGAATCGCACGAATTGTTATATTCATCAAGCAGATATTTTTTAGATGTTCCCATCGATATCCCTGCCCAGGGAAATTTTTCTGCAGCATCCCTTTTTCTGCATATCTCCTCTTCTGCGTTCCAGGGTTGGGATTCTATAACCTTTCTCCATAACGCAATATCAAAATGCTCTTCCCAAGCATCAAATCTCGCACCAGCCTGCCATGCATCAAAAAGCAGCTTACCTGCTCTTTCGTCCCCTCGGGAAAATATTCCTTCGACAAACGACATCATTGGAGAGTGGTATCCAACTTTTATATTTCTGCCTTTAAGTTTATTTTTTATATAATGTATCTGCTTCATGGCCACAGCTTCTTTCATCTGCGGCGCCCATTGAAACGGCGTATGTGGTTTTGGAACAAATGTTCCTATATTTACATTTATATCTATACCCGCTGCTGCCTGAACTTTAAAAAGAAAATCAATTATATTATCGCTTTCCTTACAATACATTTCTTCATCAATAGATGCAGCCGGAAGCCCGATCATAAAATAAAACTTTGCGATCTTCCAGCCAAAAAGTTTTGCTTCTTTGATAATTGTTATGGTTTGGTCAAGATCAATTTCTTTATTAATAGCTCTTTGGGAAGAGGGATCGGGCGTTTCAACAGCAAACGTAAGACCGCTTTTTCTAACCTCGCCTATTTTTGACAACAGAGATACAGTAAATGAATTAATTTTTAGCGACGGCAAAGAAAAAGAAACCCCAATCCCTGAATATTTTTTATTTAACTTTTCGATAATATCGTTTAAACACGAGTAATCGCCCGAAGACAAAGAGGACAACGTTATCTCCCTATGTCCCGATTCGAAAACCAGTTCTTCGACTTCCTGGTCAATTACTTTATAATCTTTTTCCCTTTTAGGTCTGTAGAAAAAACCAGCATGGCAAAATCTGCATCCATTGGGGCAGCCTCTCATAATTTCAACTACGCCATTATCCTGAACAGGTTTTACAGAAGGCACAAGATTATATTTTCTTTTTACATATTCCCCGGCAAAGTTATTATATACTGCCCTGTAGACTTTTTCGCTCTTTCCTTTGTGCCACACATTTTTGTGCTTCGCCATTAACAAGAGTATTTCGTCTCTTTCAGCGCCTGCTTTTTTTAACTTAACTATCTCGCAAAGAAGTTTTTCAAATTCTTCCTCTGCTTCTCCCATAAAAAAGAGATCAATAAAATCTCCGTATGGAGCAGGATTCGTAATACCAAGCCCCCCTGCAATAACTATAGGATGATTTTTCTCTCTGCAGGAATTATAAAGAGGAATTTTACCAAGATCCAGAATATTCAACAAATTTGTCGCCGTAAGCTCATAGCCAAAAGTAAAACCAAGCAGATCGAGACAGCAAAGCGGAGCATTGCTTTCAAGAGTAAATAACGGCAACGACATTTCTTTTAACAGCTTTTCAAAGTCAGGAGCAGGAGCAAAAACCCTGTCGCACACAACGCCGTCAATCGTATTAAAAAGATTATAAAGTATTTTTATGGCATTATTTGACATTCCTATATCGTACATATCAGGATATGAAATAGCCATTTTAAGAATATTACCTTCAGATGCTGCCGGTGCCGAGCACGGCGTCCATGCCGCTGTATATTTTTTATTGTGGCTTCCATATTCACCGCCTGCATAACGGCCCGGATTTTCCACTTGCATTAGTATGGTTCTGATATCGCTTTCTGTAAGCTTTTTATGCATTTATCAAAGCCTACAAGCGCCTGTAACTAATATTAATAAGTAACGCAGCGCTTATCATGGCTGTCCACAAAGCAGAGCCTCCATAAGAGAGGAAAAAAAGCGGTATTCCCGTTATAGGCATTACTCCTATAGCCATTCCAACATTAATCATAAAGTGAACAAGAATCATTGTAGAAATTCCGCTGGCTAAATTTGTTCCAAACAGATCTTTTGCAGACATGGAAATCATATAACCGCGTATGATAATTACAAAAAACAGAAAAAATATTAAGAGACATCCCAAAAAACCAATCTCTTCGGCTATTATTGAGAAAATAAAATCTGTTGACTGCTGCGGCAAAAACCTAAGACGGCTCTGGGTTCCGTTCAAAAAACCCTTGCCAAAAATACCGCCGGAGCCAATTGCATTTATGGATTGTCTAATATGCCACCCTGCGCCTCTTGGATCTATATCCGGATTCAAAAATACAACCAACCTTATAAGCTGATATCCTCTCAAAATCTTTCTTGCAATAATTGCTCCTATAACCGAAATTGCAATTATCGAAGAAAAATATGCAAAGTAATAATAGTAATCATATTTCTTTTTTGTTAAAAAATAGCCCAAAAGCGATATGGCAAAAATTGCCAGCGCAGAAATAAAAATGGTGTTATAAAATTTATCATTAACAAAAAAACTAATAACAGCTTCGTTACCGCTATAAATAAACTCAAACCACACAGGCACTATTATCAGAATTATTGAGAGCAAGCCTACCAGCGCAATATACATAATATGCTTTACTTTGGCGCCTGCGGTAAAACTCATAGCCAGAAAAATCGGAATATAAACCAGTGCAGTACCCATGTCCGGCTGGAGAATTATTAACACAACAGGAAGTAAAACTATTAAAGCCCCTTTAAATAAAGTTGATATTTTTGTCATATTCCGGGAATTTTTTACATAAAACGTTCCAAGCATAATTATTGTAGTTATTTTTGCAAATTCCGAAGCCTGAATTCCAAAACCCATTATTCCCAGCCATCTTCTTGAACCATTTACTGTTTCTCCAAAAAGCAGAGTAACAACAAGAAGAAATATGGATATAAAAAAAATATAAACTGCAAAGCTTTCAAGAGTTTTATAATCTATCAGTATTATTGTTAACATTAAGACAAGACCGATTGCAGCCCATATAATTTGCTTGACGAATTCATTGCTAACTTTTGCCCCGGTAGAAGTAATGCTGCTCGAATATATAAAAGAAATTCCTATAACTATGAGAAGGATAACGCTTATTAGAATTAAAAAGTCAAAATTTTGATTTGCTCTTACATTCACCTTGCTTTCTCCCGAAGTGCTTCTTTAAATTATCTTAGATACCAAACATTGAGGCAAGCAACTACTTCTTCAAAAGTCTGATTTGTAAATATTCCATGAAAAATTACGTTTGCCGCTTTTGGAGCCCACCATTCCCATTCGTTTCTTGCCTCAACCATTACAACCACCACTACCTGCTCAGCCGGATTATCTGTTCTATACGGCGCAAAAGCAGCAAACCAAGAAGACCTGTCGTCCCCTACTTCGCCTGTTCCTGTTTTCCCAGCAACCTCTGTAGCTCTGGTAGTAACTACAACTCTTGCAGTTCCTCTTGTAACTACGTCTCTCATAGTGCTCTTTGTTTTTTGAAATGTTTCCCTTCTCATATTTGTCTGATAAAGCACTCTGGGTTCAAATGGTTCTATAACTTTTCCGGTTACAGGATCTCTTATTTCTTTTAACAACCTGGGAACAAAGCTTACCCCTTCGTTAACAACCATTGATACTGCATTTGCCATTTGCAGCGGCGTTACATCAAGAAACCCCTGCCCAATAGAAAAATTAAATGTGTCTCCGCCAACCCAAGGAACATTTAAAGTAGCAAGTTTCCATTCAGGAGACGGCACAAAACCGCTTACTTCTCCGGGTATATCAATACCTGTTCTTTGACCGAAACCGAATCGTCTTGTATACTTTACTATGTTATCAATACCAAGATGCTCTCTTCCTACTATAAAGTAATAAATATTGCACGATTCAGCGTGGGCGCTTGAAAGATCCAAAAAACCATGCCCTGTTCTTCTGTGGCAATGAAAAAACCTGTCGCCAAGAAAAATCCGCCCCCTGCATTCAATTCTTTGCCTTGGGGAAAAGACTTCCTCTTCCAGTATAGCTGCAGTCATAAAAATTTTAAAAGCAGAAGCAGGAGCATACGCTGCCTGGATAGTTCTGTTTAAAAAAGGAAACCTTGTATCAGCAGAAAGAGCAGCAAAATATTGGGAACCAGCATTGCTATAAAGCCTATTCGGGTCAAACCACGGATATGAAACCATTGCCAAAATTTCACCTGTAGAAGGTCTCATAACAACAACAGAACCAATTCTTTCTCCAAGCGCTTTTTCACTAAGTTCCTGAATATGCCTGTCAATTGTAAGCACCAGATTTTGCCCAATAACCGGCGGTATTACTCTCCTGGCATCTCCTACTTTTCTTCCCCTGGCATCCACAGTGCTATGCCTTACTCCATCTCTGCCCCTTAGAATAAGATCATACTCTCTTTCAATACCCATCTTCCCCAATATAGAATTATGCGTATAGCCCTGATTATGAAGAATCTGTAATTCTTCTCTTGTAATTCTGCCTACATACCCCACCACATGAGAAAGAGAACCAGGTCCCTGATGCCTTCTTATTGGCTTACTGCGCCAGACAACACCCGGAAATCTAACAATATTTTCTGCCAAAACAAGTATTTTTTCATATTCTATGTTATTTCTGATTTCAACAGGCGCAAATTGATGCCTCATTCTTGGAGTTACTCTGGACAAAATATCATTTTTATTTATTTCAAGAATATCAGCAAGCTGAGCAGCAATATCATCAAACCTTGAAAAGTCAATTTCTGCAGGGATTATATCAACAGCAAACGAATTAACATTCGTCACAAGCGGAATATCATAATGCCTGTCAAATATTTCGCCGCGCAAAGTGGGAATTACAGACACTCTTCTTGCAACATCCCGCGCTCTTTCTCTATATTTGTCTCCGCTTATAACCTGGATAGAATAAAGATAAAACGAGTAGAATATGACAAGAGCCAATGAAAATATTATAAGAAAAGATATGCGGACTTTTAATGTTTCTTTTCTGTTGGAATAATATTCATTGCTGTTTCCCATATTAAAAACCCCTGTCTTCAAATGTATAAAATTTAACAAGTTTCATAAAGGCAAAAACAAAAGGTGCGCATATACAATTTTGAATTATTTCAATGGCAAACCTGTAAGTAAAAACAGCAGGAGATGCTTCCGGAGAAAGAAAAGCTAATGATATAATCACAGCAATAAAACCTTTCATAAGTGTGGCAATTAAAACCACAAGCATTGGGAAAAAAATCGGATCCAGAAACATTTTGTCCTTGAAATTTCCAAAAATAAAACCTATTGTAGTTTTTATAAAACTATTAAAACCAAGCGGAGCGAGGCTTAGAAAATCTTCTGCCATTCCTATTACAAAACCACTAACCAAGCCATCGGTAACACCCCTATTAATTGAAAAAAAGACAAGTATTATGAGCGCTATATCAGGGTATATAAAATTCTCAGGAAATTTTCTAAAAAGCGTAGTTTGAAGCAGCACGAATAAAAACATAACAATAATAACAACTATAAGCTTTTTTCTTTTCATGAATCCGGTCCTGTTTTGAGTACAAATACGAATTCAAGTCTGCTAAAATCAATAACAGGCTCGAGCTCAAGCTCAAGAGCCGGCTCATATTCTCTGGCGCCCACATTTCGGACACGGCCAATATAAATTCCCGAAGGATATATGGAACTCAAGCCGGATGTTATTACAATATCGCCATAACCTATCCGACCGCCGGCATTCCTGCTTACATAGTTCATTGTTATGAGCGATGACCTTCTTCCTGTCCCGCTTACAATGCCTTCATGTCTTAAATTTTGCAACCTTGCTGCAACTGAGAATCTTCTATCATACAGCGGAATAATTTTAGACGAGGAATGACCTGTCTCCACAACTTTTCCAACCAGTCCCTGAAACCCATCCTGAAAAGCAACAACAGGCATATTTACAGCTACTCCGTGCCTTCTTCCCTTATCAATTGTTATTGTGTTAAAAAAAACTCCGGAATCGTGCCCTATTATTTGAGCCGGAATTCTTTCTGTTCTTATAGTCCTGCTAAATGTAAGCAAATCTCTAAGTTTATTATTTTCCCTTCTGAGGTCAAGGTAATCTTTCTCAAGAGCTTCATATATGGAAATACGCTCTAATAATTTGCTGTATTCTATTTTTACCCTTCTAAGCTCATTAATCGAATTAACAGTTTCAACAACAAAACTTGTTGTATATACAAATCCTTTCTGAAAAAACGACAAAAAAGAAAATCCTATTTCTGATATTCTTAGTGTTTCTTTGCTTCTGTCGCTTGATATCATTAAAGCTGAATTAATTATTAATAACAGGACAAAAAGCAAAGTAGTTTTTTTTATCCTGTTATTTCCTGGCAACAACTTCATATCAATAAATATACTTTCAGTTTAAAGAGTTATAAAGTGTTCTGTTTGTCGCGCTTTTTTCAAACTCATAATACATACCTGCGCCATAAGCTACACAGTAGAGAGGATCTTCCGCAAGTATAACAGGAACACCAGTTTCTTTTGAAATTAGAGTTGGAAATCCTGCAAGCATGGACCCGCCGCCTGTCATTACAATTCCCCTTTCGATTATGTCTGCAGCAAGTTCCGGCGGAGTTTGAGCAAGGGTCTTTTTTACCTCTTCAACTACGGAATTTACTGGCTCCATAAGCGCTTCTCTTGCTTCGATGGAATCCATCTCAAGCCTTCTGGGCAGACCAGTAATGGCATCGGTCCCTTTTATTTCCATTCTTTCAATTTTTTTATCTGAATAAGCATTTCCTATTTTTACTTTAATAGTTTCTGCTGTATACTCTCCAATTATCAAACTGTGGACAGCTCTTACATGCTTTATTATTGCTTCGTCAAACTCGTCTCCGCCTATTCTTATGGCATTGCTTACGACCATTCCCCCAAGCGAAATAACAGATATTTCTGTTGTACCTCCGCCAATATCGCAAACCATATTCCCGGCAGGTGCAAAAATAGGAATTTTAGCGCCAATTGCAGCAGCCAGTGACTCTTCAATAACTTTTACATCCCTTGCCCCTGCTTTATAGGCACATTCTTCAACTGCTCTTCTTTCAACTTCTGTAATACAGCTTGGAACACCTATTACCATTCTTGGCTTTACCAACCATTTTCTTTGCAGAGTTTTTGATATAAAATATCGAATCATTTTTTCTGTGGACTCAAGATCTGCAATTACACCGTCGCGAAGCGGTCTTACTACTATAATATCGCCGGGAGTTTTCCAGAGCATTTTTTTTGCCTCTGTTCCCACAGCAACTACTTTTTTTGTTCCTCTTTCCATTGCAACAACAGATGGCTCGCTAAGAACAACCCCTTTGCCCCGAATGGAAACAAGAGTATTGCATGTTCCCAAATCTATTCCAATATCCGATGAAAAAGCATTGGTAATTTTAGTGCCCAATCCCATATATTTTCTCCCCAACCGTTACATCTTTAATTATAATAAATACAATTATAAGTGAAAAAAAAAATAATGTAAATTCGTTATTCACATTTTTATTTAAAAAAGCCTTAACCTGGCGCCATAATGCTGGGGATCAGCCCTCAGAGCATTCCGCCACTCAGCCCGCGCCCTGACTCTGTTTCCTGCAATTTCATATAACAACCCAAGCCTGTAATAAGCATCCGCAGATCTGGGATTTATCTGAATAATACGCAAATAACATTCCCTTGCTCTTTCAAAATCATTTCTGCTCTCATAAATCCGCCCAAGGAGAAAAAGATTCCTTTCTTCTATCGATTGATTAGCTGTTTTATTATTTGAGCGAATAAGATAATCTTCTGCCAGATCATACGAGCCAATAGCAATATATACCTGAGCCAGAAGTGAAAAAAGAATATCTGAAGGATTCTTCTCTGCTGCCAGCTCGAAAAAATAAACGCTTTTTTCTTTTTTCCCGAGCTCTGCGTATGCCAGAGCAAGGAATTCAAAGGTATCTTTTCTTATAAACTGATCGGCAATTGTTTTTTCAAGATATTTTATGGAAAGATCGAGATAGTATTTTCCTTTATGATAATAAGCGCGGCCAAGAACATAGTTAATTTGCGGTCTCATCCTGTTATTGTTAAAAACAAGAGCTCTTCGCAAAAAAAATATAGAATCACTTATAAAGGAAAGCCTTTCCTCATAATTGACTCTTGAAATTCCTTCATAAAAACTTGCAAAGCCTCTAAATATCAGAGCATCAACAGAGGCAGGATTTTGTTCAAGCAGGGAATCGCAAAATCTTATCAAATCCATATATCTTTGGCTTTCCCATAAATCCAGAATTATTTCGTTTTTTGACGGACTATTATCAAATATACTTTTAAAAAAATCTTTATTTTGGTTAAAAAAATAAACAAATACACTGACTAGTGTTATAGTAAGGAAAAAAGAAATCATTCTTTTTTTTCTAAATTTTCTGCGCTGTTCCTCTGAAAAGCGGGATCTTTTACTTGATAAAAACACTTTCTACTTCCCTAAATATATAAAAATATGCTCCGTTGGCAAATGTAAAAAAATTACAGGCAGATCTATAAGCCGGGTTCTGTACCTTATAAAAGCCTGCTTCGCAGACCTCAAAGGTGATTACCATCTGTCTGGGGGATTTATTTCTAAATCCCTCAAGCAGCCTACCCGCGGAGCATTTTCAGCTCAAAAAGCCAAAAAGAACGAGCAATTCCTCCACTGCTTGGCTTTGCTCCCGATGAGGTTTACCATGCAATAACGGTTTCCCGCTACCCGGTGGGCTCTTACCCCGCCTTTTCACCCTTACTAACCTAGAAGCCGAGTGTCGCGGGCAAACGTAGTTTGCACATGACCAAGGCGACGACGGTTAGCGGTATATTTTCTGCGGCACTTTCTACTCAATCAGCCATTACAACTATGAGTCCGGCTGTTAGCCGGCATCGCGCTCTATGGAGCCCGGACTTTCCTCCTGCTAACCTTCTCGCTCGGTCACAAGCGTACAAGTACGCAGCGACACCAGCTTCCCGGCTAACAAGCGGTAACCCAACCTGCCTGTAGAAAGCTATCATACCACAAAACAAGCCTTGCAGCATAATAGCTTTTTATTTTTCTTCCTCTTCTTTAGAAAACTCATCATCCGCGTCTGTGTCTAAGTCTTCATCATCCATATCCGCGTCTTCATCCTCCGTATCCGCGTCCGCGTCCGCGTCCGCATCTGCATCTTCGAATTCGCCTTCTTCGAATTCCTCTTCTTCTTCGAATTCCTCTTCTTCACCGTCTTCTTCGAATATTTCAGGCTCTTCTTCTTCAAATATCTCTTCTTCATCATCAGCATCATATTCTTCATCGTCATGACCGCGCAAAGGCTCACGTTTGTCAATTATATCCGGAGTTATATCCTCGGCAAACTCATCATCTTCAAAATCATCATCGTCAAAGTCGTAATCAGAGAATCCGCCAATATCGCTGTCTTTAAATGTAAGAAAATTATCTTTATCTGATTCCATATAAAAAAGTATTCTGCTGCAATAAGGGCAAAAAAGAACTTCGTCTCCGGTGCGCACATCATTTACAAACTGAGCAGGAAGAATCATGTGGCAGCCTGTGCAGACCGAGCCTTTAACAGGAACAATTCCAAACCCGGATTTATTTTTTATGATTCTTTCAAACTTAAAAAGAATATCATCATCCAGCCCCTGATTAATTGCTGCCTCTTCTTCCTCAAGCCTGGCAAGAACAGATTTTTTTTCTTCGCTTTCGCTTTCAATTCTGCGCTCCTCAGTTTTTATTTCTTCTTCCTGCTGAAAAATAATTTGCTGCTCCCGCTCGATAAATTGATTAAGTTCCTGAATTTCCTTCTCTTCTTTTAGAATATCCTTGCGAAGCTGCTGCTCTTTTTCGGTTGTCTCTTTTATTGCTTTATCAAGAAGCTCATATTCTCTCTGGGTTTTTATAACATCCATATCTTTTTCATATTTTTCCCTGAGAGCTTCGGCATCTTTAAGCTTATCTTTCATTGTTTTGATTTTTTCCTGCTTTTTCTCATGCATACTATTTTTATCGATAAACTGTTTTTTAAGCCTTGCCAAAAGTTCATTTTTTGTAACAAGCGCTTTGGGAATATCTTTTATTTCATTTTCAATATCATATTTTTGAAGCAGAACATCCTGCAAATTCTGTAATTTTTCAAATACTTCCTGAATCATCTCAACACTCCTGATTTTTCTATTGATCTATATAATCTTTAAGGCGTCTGCTTCTCTTGGGGTGCCTAAGCCGTCTGAGCGCCTTTGCCTCAATTTGTCTAATTCTTTCTCTTGTTACATTAAAATAAAGACCGACCTCTTCCAATGTAAGTGAATATCCATCCTCAAGCCCGAATCTCATTTTAAGAACTTCCTGCTCTCTTGGAGGAAGTGTCTTCATAACTTCCTGCAGCTGCTCCTGTAAAAGCGTAAATGCTGTTTGCGCTGCCGGGTTTTCCACATCCTTGTCCTCGATAAAATCTCCAAGCAGCGAATCTTCCTCTTCGCCTATCGGAGTCTCAAGAGAAATTGGTTCCCTTGCTACATTTTTTACTGCTTTAACGCGGCTTACAGTCCAGCCAAGCCTTTCTGCAATCTCGTCATCTGTAGGTTCTCTTCCCAAAAGCTGCATTATCTGCCTGGATTCCCTTACTACCTTATTTATCTGTTCAATCATGTGAACAGGCACGCGTATTGTCCTTGCCTGATCCGATATGGAGCGGGTTATTGCCTGCCTTATCCACCAGGTTGCATAAGTTGAAAACTTATATCCTTTTCTATATTCAAACTTTTCAACAGCTTTTATTAGTCCGATATTGCCTTCCTGCACAAGATCAAAAAAATGGAGCCCGCGGTTCGTATATTTCTTCGCAATGCTAACCACGAGCCTCAAGTTTGCTTTAATAAGCCGGTCTTTTGCGTTTTTCATCATTACCTTGCCGTAAGATATTTCCTGCGACATTTTGAGAATATCATCAATGGAATTCTCAAACTCTGCTTCCATTTCGCGCAATCTTTTTTCATTAATCTGAATAATTCTTATTTTTTCCTTAATAGCATCTGCCGGCATTTGAAGCTTGCTCTCAATTTCTTCCCGCCTTGAAGTAGTTGCAAGCCCTCTCCCCAGATTGCGCAGCTCCCTCATGTTTGAGACTCCAAGCCTTCTTTCGATCTTAAGCTGCTCCCGCATATATTTTTTTACTTTTTTCTCGGCATTTATAAACTTCTCGGAAAATTTTCCAATTTCATCCTGATGAATCTCAATGCCTCTTAAATAATCGAGCAAAGGAGGAATTTTTTGTTTTAGTTCTTCATTTTCGAAAATATTCTCTCCCATAGAGAGAATTTTATCCTTAATTTCCATATACTGCTTCAAGCAACTGTAACAGCTTTTAAGTGATTCTTTATAAAACTGATTAATTCGCCTTCTTTCTGAAAGAAGTTCCGAAACTTCTTTCTTGGTAAGCTCCATATCTTTGGGATCAAGCCGCGAAAAAACTTTCTGGGCAAGATTATAAAACTCGGGGATAAGCATACCGGAGCCATTTATTACCCGTTTTATAATATTTTCTCCCTCTTCCATTTGCTTGGAAAGCTCAACCTCTTGCTCCGCAGTTAAAAGATGCTCTTTTCCTATTTCTTTAAGATAGAGGCGAATAGGATCATCGACAATATTGTCTTTATCCAGAGACACAACCTTCCTGTTCTCGGAATCCGGATCATCCGTATCCTCGTCCGCGTCCGCGTCTTCATCCGCATCCGCGTCTTCTATATCTTCTTCAATAACAATGTGGTTTTTCTCAAGCAAAGCAATTACATCTTCAATTTTTTCGCTATTAATTATATAATCAGGCAAATAATCATTGAGTTCATCGTATGTTATTCTTTTTTTACTTTTCCCGTACTCTATTATTTTTTTTACCGCAGGGTCATTGAGTAATTCAGACATTATTAACATTAGTTCCTTTTAGTTTTTCAATTTCTTTGTCATAAAAAAGCTTTTCTTCTATCAGCTTTTCAAGCTGATAAGGGTCAGAACCATCATCTTTGGCAATTATTTTTTCAATTCGCACCCTTTTCGTCTGCAAATTTTTCAGTTTTATTACATTAATACTGTCATCAATCAATTGCTTAGGATTTACAGAAAATTCTTCCGATGAAAGTTTTTTCCTAATAAGACTCCTTAAATTTGAATTTTCTATCTTCTCAAGCATGTTTTCAAGCGAAAAAGAGTTGTTTCTATATGCTTCTTCCAGAACTATATAAATATTCCTCGCAGTTTTATCATGTATATTATCTACAGAAAGTTCATCTCGAACCATATAAAAATAATCATAATTATCAATAACTGCAAGCATTAAATATAATTCAGGCGATATTTTATCAATATCCCATGTTAAAACAGTAGTTTTATATATCTCTTTATCATCTTTTTTAAAATACTTTATATAATCGTCGTAAACATTTGCATAATCTGTATCCAGTATCTCTGCAATTGCCTTAAGCCTGTTGCTTCTCGTAACTTCAGATTCAGAAATACTCACAAAAGCAAATAATTTATTTAAATAATCTTTTATTCCTTCCTCTTTTGAAAGATTATAAACAGTTTTATATTTATTTATTAAAAAACCAAAGCTATTTATAGGATATTTTAAAATATTTTTCAACGCCTCTTTGCCCTGTTTTTTAAGAATATCTGCAGGATCGCTTCCTTCCGGCAGTACAATGACACTGCAAACAAGACCTGCTTTTTCGCATATATAAGCGCTTTTTACAGTTGCCTTAAACCCTGCCTCATCATTGTCAAAAACAAGAATTATCTGCGAGCAGTTTTTTCGTATAATATCTGCGTGATTCTCCGTAAATGCTGTTCCCAGAGGCGCAACACAATTTTCTACGCCAGCCTGAAACATGGCAATTACATCTGTATAACCCTCTACTATATAGATAAAGTTACTTTTTCTTATCTCTTTTTGGGCAAAATTAAGCCCGTAAAGTTCTTCGCTTTTTTTGAAAATTGGGGATTCCGGAGAATTTATGTATTTTGGCATTGGCTTACCCGAAAAATCCATAGATCGCCCGCCAAAAGCAATAACTTTGCCGGATTTCGAAAATATCGGGAAAATAATCCTGCCCGAAAAAATCGAAATATCCTTATAATTCGAAGAAAAAAGCCCTGTTTTGGCAAGAAAATCTTCTGAATAGCTCTTTTTTCTTAAAAAGTTATACAACCACTTTCTGTCTGGCGGTATATATCCAAGCTGGAATTTTTCTATTAAATCTTGCGAAACTCCTCGACTTATAAGATATTCCAGAGCTTTTTCTGCATACGGTTTATTCAAAAGTATGTAATTAAGTGCAGATGTTATCTTATCGTAAAGACTAAAAAGCTGTTTTTTAAACTTGCTTTCCTCAGACGCGAAAGCGCTTTCGGATTCTTCAAAGTCAAGATTTATCCCTGCTTTTTGAGCTAAAAACTGAAGCGCCTCAGGATAAGTAAGTTTTTCTATCTCCATTACAAAAGTAATAACATCCCCGCCTTTTTGGCAGCCAAAACAATAGAATGTTCCTTTATCTGGTGTAACATTAAATGACGGGGTTTTTTCTGCATGAAAAGGGCATAATCCTTTAAGGCTTCTGCCGGTTCTTTTAAGATTTACATAGCTGCTTACAATTTCTTCTATACATACTTTTTCGATTATCTCTTTTTTTACTTCATCTGATATGCGCATTTTATAAAACCGCAGATTTATTCAATCGAGAATTGCGAAGCATCCCGAAGGGGCAATCTGCATTACCTTATTATCATTTTTTCGCAGTTTTCTAAAAGAAAACGAGAAAAATCATGGAATCGCTGATTAGAGTCAAATAAGAACCTACCATTAAATTTTTAAAAATGGTTCTTAATCAGCGATTCCCTTATCTTTGTAAATATCTAACCCTTCCCATATTGTGCTCCGCAAGTGTTCTTGAAAAAAAATGCTCTCCTGTAGCGCTGTTTCTTAAAAGAAAAAATAAATAATCTGTATCTGCCGGAAAAAATACAGCATTAAGCGCAATTTCTCCGGGGTTGCTTATGGGAGCAGGCGGAAGCCCAACTCTTATGTATGTATTATAGTCAGAGTCTATAGCTATATCTGCATAGGTTATACGGGTAGGATGCGGTCTGCCCAAAATCTCGGTAATAATATACACAATAGTAGCGCACGACCCAAGAGCCATTCTAATATTCAGTCTGTTTAAAAAAACACCTGCCATTATTGGAGCCTCTGCTGCCACCCTGTATTCCCGCTCAACAATAGATGCAAGTATAACGCGGTCATTAAGTTCCTCGGGACTTAGATCAGCGTAATTCGGATATATTTCAGCTAACCTCATAAAAAAAGTCGAGACCATGTGCGATACAACTCTTTCTGCAGGGTAATTTTGCGGGAACAGATAAGAATCCGGGAACAGATATCCTTCAAGCGTATGGGAAGGTATATTGAATCGATTGGGCAAATCGCTATTTGTTACAGCCTCCATAAAACTATCTCTGTCTGTAATATTTGCAGCCTCAAGTATTGCAGCTATTTGCGAAGCAGTAGAGCCTTCGGGAATCGTAACCCTGTAAAGCAGAGCAGCGCCGGAAACAATAAGCCTGTGAATCTCCGCGGAGCTCATAGTTTTGCTCACAGCATACCTTCCGCTCCTCATCTGCTGCTCTGTGCCATTTGCTCTGCTTATTATCATAAAAAGCAAGCTTGAGCGAATCAAGTTATTTTCTTCCAGCTTTTCGGCTATTGATCTTAAAGTTTCGCCTCTTTCAATTTCTATAATATGAACCGCTGCATCTGTCTTGGAAACAGGAAGGTTAAAGTAATAAACCACTCCTGCAGTAACAAGAGAAAAAACTACCAATATAAACAAACCCACCGCCAATATCTTTGTCAAAATTTTCATATATAAACTCGCATAATTTAATCGCAGCGAGTCGGTTTAAATTAAATCGACCCGCTGCATTTTTTTTCTAAGAAATTGCTGATTTATTTAATCGAGAATAAATCAGCAATTCCCTAAGTTATACCATAACTACTATCTTATTAATAAAAACTCCACTCTTCTGTTTTTCCATCTATTTTCAAGATCTCCAAACGGAACAACCGGTCTTGTTCCTCCGGCGCCAATAGTGGTCATTCTGTCTGCTGCAACGCCTCTTTGCACAAGAGCATTTTTTACTGCCTCGCTCCTTGCTTTAGAAAGAGGAATAAGTTCTTCCCGCTCTTCTCTGGCTGCTCTTACAGGGTCCTGCCAGCTAAGATTATTCGCATGACCTTCGATTACTATTCTGTATGCAGAGAATCTATTTAAAATTTCAGAGAGCCTTTGTATAATTCTCTCATTCCTCACATTTATTTCCGGGTCATCAGTAACAAGACTCGAACTATACGGAGCAAAATTTATGCTCGAAATTTTGATTCGAAGATTGTCGCCGTCTCGCATTACAAGAATATCAACTGCTATAAGCCCGGTAACTGTAGTGCTGTTTCCAAAAATATCTGTTGCTGTAAATGTATAAGGATAATCTTCGGCTGACTGAACCAACTCCCCGCCGGCAGACATACCATCCCACACTATTCTTTGAGGCGGAAGCCCTGTTCCCGCAAAGCGCTTGAAATTTCTCCTGTATGGATCTTTAATCTGCATTTCCCAGCTGCGTATTGGGCTTCGGTCTTCGAGCCTTATCATTATGTAAAGTTCATCATCTATGCCATCGTTATCCGGAGAGAAAGGAAAGGGCGTTAAAATAATTTCCACCCTTGGCGGCGTTGTATCCAGTATAAAGTTTCTGGTTTGAGATGTTTTTATATCGCCTTTTTTGTAAGTTACTGTAAATTCAGCTCTGTATGTGCCGTCAATTATTTCTCCGCGTTCATTTCTTCCATCCCATCTTATTGATGCAGGCGGAGCAGTTGCGGCTGTAAATGTTCTTACAGCACTGCCGGCAGAAGAGATAACTCTCAAGCTCCACGATTCCACCGGCACCTCTCTTGTGTGAACAAGAAGAAACTCCATAGTATCCATGTTGTTACCGGTGTTTGGAGAAAACCCAAGCTGTTCTATAAGAACAATCGCCTGTGTAATGCGGGTATCTACTTCTATGCTATTGATGCTTCTTGCAGTTCTGTTTCCTGCCGCATCCTGCGACTCTATTGTAAATCTGTAAATTCCGTTTCTTACAATGTTTCCTGTATTATCTCTGCCATCCCAGGCAAAGTTTTCCGGTCTTCCTCTTTGCACCGTACTTCTTACGACATTGTTGTTAGCATCTCTAATTGTTATGCGCCATTCATCCTCATAAGAAGGATTAATCATTCTGATGGTTACAAAGTCTCTGTAGCCGCTGCCCGGAGAGAAAATAGCGTGGTCAATCTCAATTTCAATTGACGGAGGAGTAATATCCAGTAAAAATGGTTCTGCGGTTGCTGTTGGGTGGTTGCCGTTTAAAAACAGCACTTCCAGTCTTGCGCTGTATCTGCCTTCGATTATCCTGCCGGCCATAGCGCCTAATGCAATTCTGCCATCCCAGATTATGGTTTCCGGAACCCCGCCTGTTCCTTCCTGCCTGAATACCGGCTC
>WQTU01000100.1 GCA_009786125.1 Spirochaetota bacterium | reverse complement strand
TCTAATCAGCAATTCCACAATTTTTCCTCGTTTTCCTTTGGAAAACTGCGAAAAAATGATAATAATGTATTGCTGATTTATTCTCGATTGAATAAATCAGCAATTTCCTAGGCAAAATATTACTTTTTGGAATTAATTAGAGGGATTATAAGAGGAAATAATGAATAAAAAATACTTTGTTTTTATCTGGCTTTTTGCTTTTATTAGCTTAGCTTATGCGCAAAATTTTGGAATTGCAGTAGAAGATTCAGGCTTTGCTGCAAGAGTAAATCCCGCAGCCCTTGGTTTCGGCAATGCATCCGGAGTAGCTTTTTACCAGGAATTCGATAAAGATGGATTGCTGGATACGCGCTCCCTGTACCTTAATTTTCGCAATTTTTCATACGGTCTGGACTCTGTTGAGGGTGATTTTTTCAATAATATATCGCTTGGATTTAAAGTGGTTGACGGGCTTGCGATTGGCGCCTCAGGGCGATGGGCATGGAATTACGATGGAGTTGACTTTGGGCTTTCATCGGTCGTAAGACCATTACCATTTTTTTCATTTGGCATCAAAACAACAGATGTTAGAGGTTCTGTCTCGGATATTAGTATGGGTCTGGGTTTAAGACCTTTGGTTTTTAATGAATATTGGGGAAACAGACTTACGTTATACGTCGATACACAGGCTTCGGATATACTTTCTCCGCTTGCTTACGGAGCAATTTTTGAACCTGTTGATGGAATAAGAATCAGGGGTGATTTTGATTATGGCAGAAGAATATTCAGTGCAGGAATAGCTTTTAATACAAGATTTTTATCAGCAGGAGTAAACTCTCAGATTCGCGATAATTCTTTTCAAAGAGGAAATTTTTCGTTGTTTGCTTCTGAAAGAAGAATGAGAACTGTAGCGCCTGCTGCAGAAAAAAAAATAGTTTCGTACGGAAGAGCAAATATAATTACCGATTTCCCTGTTGATCAAACATTTATTGACAGACATATCGGAAGAAACAGAGGGATTTCCCTTCTCGAATTCATAAATGATATGGAGATGATAAAAAATGATCCTGATATTCATGCAGTGTTGTTTAAGAATCAGCGGTTTAATACTTCGTTTGCAAACATTATCGAGATTTCAAGAGTATTATCAGAGGTAAGAGCAGCTGGCAAGAGAATCTATTTTTATTTTGAAACAGCATCTTTGATGCAATATGCGCTTGCAGCATCTGTCGCAGATAAAATATACATAGCTCCTGGCGGAAGCATTAACCTTAGAGGATTTTCCCGCACAGGATTATACTTCAGAAATTTTCTTGATAGACTGGGCATCCGGTTTTATAACTTCAGAAGCCATGATTATAAAACCGGATTTAATATGCTTACTGAGCCTGGAATGACACAGGAAGAGCGTGAGGCTTTTGAATCTCTTTTTTCATCGCTGCAGGAAGAGCTTGAGCTTCTGATATACAGCGGCAGGGGTGCAAGGCTAAGAGGTAGTTTAGAGGAGATAATTGCAGGGGGGCCATATTTTTCTTCACGAAGGGCTTTGGAAGCAGGGCTTATTGACGGAAGGCTCCATAGCAGTGAGTTTCACAGGCTAATTTCAAAAAATAAATATGCGATTAGGGATTTTTCGGCTATTCCTCAATTTGTAAATTATGATTGGGGGAATATGCTGCCGCCGAACGTTGCTGTAATTTATGTAACGGGAAATATTGTAAGAGGCACGGGGATAAAAGGAGAAAACGCAGGAGCAGCCAGCGTCGCAAGGGCAATATCAGATGCGAGAAATAATCCCAGCATAAAAGCTATTATTCTAAGAATAGACTCTGGCGGCGGGAGCGCTCTTGCGTCTGATATTATAGCGCACGAAGTAATGCTTAGCAGAGAGGGCGATAACGCCAAGCCTGTAATCGTATCAATGGGCGGAGTTGCTGCTTCCGGCGGATATTATATTGCAGCCGGAGCGAAAAAAATATTTGCTGCGCCTGTAACGATTACAGGCTCTATTGGAGTTATTGCAATATTTCCGGATATATCGCGCGCTTTGGAAAAACTTGATATAACAAGTGAAACAGTTAAAACATCAGAGAGCGGCGATTTTGGAAATTTTACACGACCCATGACAGAAAGAGAGATAGAAAAGATCCGGGAGTATATAGCAGAAAGCTACGAGCAGTTTGTTACTTTTGTAAGCAAGGGAAGAAAAATTCCTTTTGAAGATGTTGATAAAATAGCCAGAGGGAGAATATGGACAGGAAGGCAGGCAAAGGAAATATCTCTTATAGACAGCATTGGCGGACTTTCTGATGCAATTTCCCATGTTGAACGAAAATATTTGAGAGGACAAAGAGCAAGGATTGTTGAAATTGTTCCAGGAAGCAGATTTTTTTCTCTTTCGAGTATGTTTGGTCTTGATTTTGCTTCCAGAATGAAAGATATGCCGGAAATCATGCAAACCCTCTTTGATTTCTTTAGAAAAGCAGATTCTTTTGAAGAAGGCGTTCCGCTCTATCTTATGCCATATACGCTGGAAGAGCTGGGCTTATTAAATAACAGGTTTTAAAAAGGTAAAATATGTCTAATATGAAAAAAGCGCGTGATGCTTATAAAAAAACTTCTGCTGCGTCAAGTGCAGCGCAAAATAAAAAAGACGCTGATACGGACGTGGTTATAAAAACAGATTCTGATATTAATGTACTGCAGCGAGCTCTGCTCAGTGATGCAGATGAAGCTGAGACGAATGCAGCGCCGGAGCCGCAGCAAAAAAAGCAGATCATCAAGGACCAGCGCTCTTTCGCGACATCCGTGTCGCAGTATGTTTTTCCAAGCTTTGTTACAAAAAAAACCAATAATTCCAATACTGATGAACCCAAAGAAGAAAAGACAACCCGCCAACAACCCGCCGGGCAAACCCAAGACCTTGCGTTGGGCGAAACCATACGCAAGCCGGAGAAACCAGACTTTTTTGCAGACAAGCAAGCGCCCCGGCGCAAAACGGAAACTACTAGTTTTGTAAAACTTAATAAAGTTCAGGCAGAAGAAAAGACAGCGAAGCTTACACCCGAAAATAAAACCGCTTCGGACAAAGATGCAAAAAAGTATGAGAAAGCAGCAAAAGTTCTTCTTCTGCTTGGAAAAAAAGAAGCAGCATCTGTAATAAAGCATTTTAAACCCGATGAGATTGAAAAAATTGCTTCTTCTTTAATAAAGATAAAGACTATTGATAAAGATGAGGCAGCAGCGCTTCTTAAAGAAATTAATAAACAGGCTTTTATAAAAGAGACTTTTTCCGGCGGAGTTGAGACAGCCAGGCAGATGCTTTGCGCAGCTTTTGGAAAAGAAAAAGGGGAGCAGTTTCTTTACAAAGCTCTTCCTGAGGCGCGGGAAAAACCATTTGAATTTCTGCAGGATTTGGAACCCCATCAGATTAAGCTTGCTTTAAAAGAAGAACCAGAGACAGTGGTAGCTGTTGTAATGAATTATCTTCCGCCGGAAAAAAGCGCAGCTCTGCTAACGGAATACGCAACAGAGGAGCAGAAAAAAATATTGCTGCGTCTGGCTTCGGGCGGAAAAATTCAGCGCGAAGTATTTGAGCAAATGGAAAAAATTATAAAAGAGAAAGTCCGGCAGCAGAAAACTGTTGTAACGCAAAGAATAGACGGCAAAAGCAAACTGGCGAATATTCTTAGGTTTATGGATGTAAAAGATGAGAAAAGTATAATAGAAGATATTTCGGAATTTGATCCGGATCTTTCAAAAGAAATAGAGGATCAGGTTTATACAATAGATATTGTTTTACAAATCAGTGACAAGGATTTGCATAAAGTTCTTACTACTTTTAGCGACAAGGAAGTTGCTGTTATTCTAAAGGGGCAGGAATCTGAGATTAAAATCAAGATATTTTCTTCTCTCTCCAGTACAAGGCAGGAGCTTGTGCGTCAGGAATCTGCATACCTTGGGATAATGCGAAAATCCGAAGTAAATGTTGCTGTGCGGGAATTTGTTGATTATATTAAGCATGCAGAAAAAGATGGGGCAATATTCATCGACCGTCCTGGCACAGCACTGTAACCGCAGAGGAATGCGGGTTCACAGGGTTTTTGCAGCACATAGCTTTGCTGTATATTTGTTTCCGCGCGCTGTGGTTTTATAGCGCGCTCTGCTCCAAATGCGCCCAAAGTTTGCGCTCCATTTCGTGTATGGGGATATTGTGCTCCTTTGCCAAAGCCGCAACATCGTCATATTCCAGCTTAGACTTTGCGGTGCCGTAACCGGTTCCGGTTTTCACGCGCACTTTGCCGAATGGCGTTTCCGCTGTTTTTACTTTGCGTTCCAGCATATAGCGGTCAAGAACAATTTTACGCACGCCAAAAGTTGTGGTAAACTTGAGCATGAGTTCTGCGAAGGTATCAGCTTTTTGTACATCACAGATGCAGGTAAGCAAAACACCGGGTCTGTTTTTTTTCATTCCTGTTGCAATGAAAAAAACATCGAGCGCTCCCGCATTCATTAGGGTCTGGCAGGTAAAAGCCAGAGCTTCGGCGGTCATGTCATCTATGTTGCAGCTTAATTCCGCTATCTGATGGTTTGGCTGGGCTTCAGAACCAGCCATTGACCGGCTTTGGGTTGGATTTTGCTCTAAAAACTGACCATTGACCGGTAATGCTTGCTCTCTGCTTTCTTGCAAGCTGCTTTCGCCAAGAAAAACACGCACGCAGTTTACAGCTTCAAAATCTTTTTTGCCCATGCCATACCCGATTTGTTCCACACGCATCCGCGGCATTGAGTCAAAATCATCAGCAAAATATTTAAGCAAAGCAGCGCCGGTAGGGGTGCAGAGCTCACCTTTGATTTTTCCGCCGAAAGCAGGGACGTTTTTCAGGATATGCGCGGTTGCAGGAGCCGGCACAGGCAATATCCCGTGAGCGCAGTGCACAAATCCGCTGCCGACATGCACCGGAGAAACAATAACTCTTTGCGGAGCAAGTTCTTCCATTAACATACAAACGCCGACAATGTCGGTAATCGCATCGAGAGCGCCTACTTCGTGGAAGTGCACCTCAGATACAGGGCGGCCATGCGCAAGGGACTCTGCTTCGGCAAGCAAGCCGTAAATTTTGAGTGCATCATTTTTAACGTTATCGGATACATGCAGGTCAGACAATATTTTTTCAATCTCAATTAGCCCTGTATGATGATGGTCATTTTTGCGGTTATGCAGAAGTTCATGTTCGCAGTCACTGTCATGTTCATGGTCATGGCTGTGGCCGCAGCCGTGAGAATGTTCATGCTCGTTGTCGTGTTCACCTTCAAGGTGAAGCCATTCCATATCCGTGTCAATACTCTTTTCCTCTGTATTTCTGGCAATTACGGAAACAGAAGTGCCTGTAATCCCGCTCTTTGTTACAGGCTTTGCGCTAACCTGTACTCCCGGCAGCCCCATGCTGTTGATTTTCGCAAGAAAAGCGCTCTTGTCCGGCAGCAACTCCAGTAACGCTGCCATAAGCATATCTCCGGCAGCCCCCATGTTGCATTCAATAAACAGAGTTTTCATTCTACACTCCCTTCATCTGGTTTATGCGGCTGGCAATATAACCTGCGCCGAATCCATTGTCTATGTTTACAACCGATACCCCGGAAGCGCAGGAATTCAGCATACAAAGCAGCGCAGACAAGCCCGCAAAGTTCGCGCCGTAACCAATGCTGGTTGGCACAGCAATAACAGGGCAGCTTACAAGCCCGCCGATAACGCTCGGCAATGCGCCTTCCATGCCGGCCACTGCAATAATAACCCGCGCTTCGTTTATAATCTCCAGCCTCGCAAGCAACCTGTGAAGCCCGGCAACGCCCACATCATATAGGCGCGTTACCTGATTGCCTAGCGTTTCGGCAGTAAGCGCTGCTTCTTCGCACACAGCCATGTCGCTGGTTCCGCCGCTTGCTACAATTATGCTGCCGGCTTTTGGCCGTTCTTCGCATGGCATTGCAATGCCAAGCTGCGGAATAGGGTGGTAAATTAAAGCGATATTGCTCTTTGTTATAAAATCCGCAGTTTGCTGCGATATGCGGGTAACCAATATATTGCGTGCGCCGTTTTTGCTCAAACTCGAAATAATGCCTGCAACCTGCTCCGGCGTTTTACCGCTGCCAAAAATTACTTCGCCCACACCCTGGCGCAATGCCCGGTGGTGGTCAACTTTTGCATAACCCAAATCCGAAAAAGGTTCGGTGCGAAGCAGCCCGACTGCCTGCTCCGGCGCGAGCTCTCCTGTCTTAACTTTGTGCAGCAAGCTCAAAATATCTTCTTTTGCTGTAACATTACTCATTAACTTCCTCCAGTTTTTTTAAAATACGCGGTATTTCATCGATATACTGCGCTGTTGATTGCTCTTTTACTCCGGTAACAAAAGCATTGCACTTTGAAGTTGGAATAAGAATTTTTTTTGCCTCGCTGCCCGACACTGCCATAGCGATAGCCGAGCTAATTTCGCCAAGCATTGAATTGGCAAGCACAATGCCGATGGTACCTATAATAACATCAACCTTGCTGCAATTATAAACAATCGCATTTTCGCCAGTAGCCGACATATCCGCCCCTGCCTTAAGCATGGATGATGCAGCTATGGCATTGGTTCCAATCGCCAGGATAGAGTGTCCATCAGTTTCCTGCTTCAGGCATTCTATCACTGATTTCCCAATTCCGCCGCCCATGCCGTCTATGACTAAAATCTTCATAAAACAACTCCTGCACGTAAGGCATTATACATCAAGAACTGCTGTATGGTATACCTCTAAATAACAGATTTTCATATTACTTCCAGTCCGCAATCTTCCATAAGTTTTTTGTCATGGAACAGATCTTTTGCAGCCCCTTGCGCAAAAAGAGCTCCGTTTTTCATCAGCAGAGCCTGTTTGCTTACTTCCTTAAGGAACAAGAGGTCATGGCTGGCAATAATTTTTGTGTAGGGCATATTGTTCAGCAGACGAATCAGGTTTCGCCGCGCTTTAAGGTCAAGAAACGCTGTTGGCTCGTCAAAAAGCAATAATGATGGTTTCATGGAAAGGACTGCGGCAATCGCTGCCAGCCGCTTTTCCCCCTCTGACAGCTTTAACGCAGAGCGCTCCATCAGGTGAGTGATGCCAAGTTCGCAAAGCGCCTCCTCTGCGCGCTTTCTGGTTTCCTGCTCGGACAAACCATAGTTGCGCGGACCAAACGCAATGTCGTCATAAATAGTTGCCATAAAGAGCTGGTCGTCCGGATTTTGAAAAATCAGACCAGCGCGGCTGCGAATATCGCTTAATCTTTTTTTCTCAACGATTATGTTGTCTACTTTGATGCAGCCTTCGGAGATCGGCAATATTCCCATTACTGCAAGCATGAGCGATGTTTTTCCTGCGCCATTTGCTCCGACGAGGCCGAAACTCTCTCCTTCTTTTACCTGCAAACTGAAATTGTCCACAGCTTTTGTTTTATCCGGATAAATTACCGTTAATTGTGAAATATCCAGCATCATAGTATTTTTTCCAGGACTGTAAGCTTTCCTCCGGCATCAATAAATCTAAACAGCAAGCAGAAGAAGCAAATCAAAACACAGTAAAAAATATCTGTTATGCGAAGCTTGAATCTTCTTGCGCCAGTGGTTTTTATCATGTAACCGCGGCATTTCATGGCAGAAAAAACCCGCTCTGCGCGAGCAAAGCTCCGAAGCAGCAGGCAGCCGATAAAACTGCCTGCGTGGCGTATGTCAACGCCCTTTGCGCCGGAGCTCCGCAAAATGTATGCCAAGCGCATTGAGGCAGCTTCTGCGAATAAAACGCCGATGTAGCGGTAAGTCATCTCAAGCATTAGAACAAAAACTGCGGGTATTTTTAGCCTTCGCAATTGTAATGCCAATTCATTGAATGGCGTTACTGCTGCCAGTAAAAGAACTGCCATAATGCAAAGATATGTGCGGAATAATATTACGCCGAAAGACAAGGCGCCAAAGCTAATGTTTGTATTGCCAATTACAAAAGCTGTCTCCTGCTCCAGCAGCAGGTTAGAGATACCGATGAAGAGGCAAAAAGGAATTGCGATTAACACTCGCTTTAACAGCATAATATAAGGCGTTTCGGACAGAGCCATCAGAATTGTGGGAAAAAAGATAAATGGAACCAGCCTGCCAAACTCATAGCGGCCAAAAGAAACAACAGTAACAATAAAAACAAAAGTAGCGATTAGTTTGCTCATCGGGTGCAGGCGGTGAATAACTGTATTCCCGGCTGAAAGCTGTTCGAGCGAGTAGATAGCGCTGATTTTATTTCTTATGTCCAAATCATAATCCTTTAGGGCATAGTCCCAACCTGCTTCTTTTTTTACATTAATCAGGAAGCGGCAGCTCTGCTGCGCCTTTTTTTCTTTACAGCAGAAATTCCCCAGGCAATTCCTCCGGCGAGAAGAAAAGTTAAAATGCTGCCTGCTATTCCGGCAACAGAAGTGCCTGTAAGCGAACCATCTTCGCCTGCGAACCTATAGTCATAGTCAGGCATAAAGGCTGTGGTCTCTTGAATAATAGCCAGCCTTTCGGTCAACGGCTCATTGCTCTCAAGCTCCTCTGCTCCGGCTCCTGCGGTTCTTTCAATTGCCCATTCAAGTCCTGTTGGATTCGTCGAAGTGAAAATAGAAACTCCTCCGCCGACTGCGATTGTAATAATAGCCAACGTTATTATCAGATTTCCAAGCGGAGCTTTTTTTCTTGCACCAGACTCATCTCCCTGCGCTTGCTCTTGACCGCTGTCGCGATCGCGGCTGCAGCTTTCATGCAGCATCGTGTTGCGGTCCAGAATCTCCGGCTGCATCTTATAAACAAAGCAGAGCACCGAAGCTGTAATTATACCTTCGCCGATTCCAATCAATAGATGAATAGGCTGCATAAAGAGGGCAAAAGTCGCAAAAGGCAATGCAGTAATACCGGACGCCTGCGTTTGCAATACAACCCCAAAAGCGCCAAGCTGCAAACCCACGACAACTGCGGCTATAGATGCAATCCAGATAGCTTTTGGCGTAATTTCCTTCTTTAATATAGGTCTAAACAAAAGGGGGTAAACAAATAAACATGGTATTACACCAAGATTAAAGATATTGCTGCCCAGCGCCAGCAATCCGCCGTCTGCAAAAAAGAGGCATTGAATTATTAAGACCGCAGAAATCGTAAGAAGCGCGGGAAAAGCGCCAAGCAGCGCTGCAAGCAAAATGCCGCCCCCTATGTGCCCGCTCGACCCGGTTCCTGGAATAGCAATGTCAATCATCTGAGCTGCAAAAATAAATGCGCCGGCTACAGCCATGATTGGAATCTTTTTTTCGTAAAACTCATCTTTTTTGATTTTTGCTATGGAATAACCAATAGCAGCTGCGCTTGCAGCGTACATTGTACCGCCTACCGCTACAGACAAAAGAGCATCAGCCATGTGCATTATGAAAATCCTCCTAAAACAGTTTAAATAGAGCTCTTAGCCCTTTGCGCAGACTGCTGCTGCGCCAATGCCTTCATGGCATAGTTGTTTTAGAAAGGCTGCAACATGGATGTTGTATTCGACGCAGCAACACGGACGTCGCGACAAGCGTCGAGTGCGGCTCAGATACCGCGATTTGCGCACATCTTCTGATATGCAATTATCAGCGTCAGCTTATCATGCAAAAATAGAGTGCGTCAACAAGATTCTCTGAAGCATGGTTTGTTCGTGCCCGACATTCATCTTCTCCAAAGCATACATCCAAGAACCAATGCAGCTGACTTTCAATTGACCAATGCCCACGAATTAATCCTGCCGCCTTTTCAGCATCTAAAGATAAATCACTGATATAATACCAGCTTTCAGTTGTTGTTTTATCACCTTCAATCCGTGTGCATCGATATTGATATTTTTAAATAATTTGCGTAAACTTTCTATTAAGATATTAATGGTACTGATAATTCAGACAAGTTTCTATAGCAACACAAGGATAATTCGAAACCATCAGTATATCAATATGGAGGCAAAGTGGGACTAAAGCTATATAATACTATGGGAAGGGAGCTCCAGGAGTTTGTTCCTATCAATCCAAACCAGGTTTCGATTTACGCATGCGGTCCCACTGTCTATAACTTTGCCCACATTGGAAATCTGCGCACCTATGTTTTCGAAGATATATTAAAGCGAACGCTGGAGTATCTTGGCTTTAAAGTAAAGCATATGATGAACATAACCGATGTAGGCCATCTCACAGATGATGCAGACAGCGGTGAAGATAAAATGGAGAAATCTGCACGAGAAACAGGCAAAACAGTTTGGGAAATAGCAGAGTTTTACACAGAAGCTTTTTTTAAAGATACAAAAAGCCTCAATATTATTTATGCTGATGTTATAAGCAAAGCAACAGACAATATCCAGGAAATGATTGAGCTCATCCAAAGGCTTGAAGAGAAGGGATACATCTATATTGCTGGCGGCAATGTCTATTTTTCTATAGATAAGTTTCCGGATTACGGAAAACTTGCGCTTCTGGACAGACAAAAACTTCATGCAGGCGCAAGAATCGAAGTAGATAGCAACAAAAAGAACCCGTATGACTTTGTGTTGTGGTTTACAAAATCTAAGTTTGAAAACCAGACTATGATTTGGGATTCGCCGTGGGGCCGCGGGTATCCTGGCTGGCACATTGAGTGCAGCGCAATGGCAATAAAGTATTTGGGCGAACACTTTGATATTCACTGCGGCGGTATTGATCATATAAATGTGCATCATACAAACGAAATTGCGCAAACAGAGGCTGCAACAGGCAAAAAATGGGTAAATTATTGGCTTCATGCGGAATTTTTAGTCCTAAACAAGGAAAAAATGGCAAAATCCGCCGGAAATTTTCTTACACTTGCAGAACTTGTTAAAAGAGGCTATGATCCTCTAGATTACAGATATTTTTGTCTTACTGGTCACTATAGAAGTCAGCTCCAGTTTAGCTGGGAATCGCTTGATTCCAGCCGTAATGCAAGACTTAATATTATCGAAAAAGTAAAATCCTGCTATGAAGAAGCAGGTAAAAAAACAGTCGGAAAAGCTTCGGAGCTTTCAGACTATGCTCAAAAACTGATTTTTAATTTCAGAGATTCTCTTGAAGATGATCTTAATTGTCCAAAAGCCCTTGCCGTAGTGTGGACGATGTTAAAAGATTCAAAAGTATCTGCTATAGAAAAAGTTTTTCTTGCTATTGAATTTGATAAAGTCCTGGGACTCTCTTTATGGGAAGAGGTAAACAGAGAATCAAATATATCAATTGACGATGAAGTAAGTAATCTTATAAAAGAACGCGAAGAAGCAAGAAAAAACAGGGATTTTAAACAGGCAGATGTACTAAGAGATAAGCTTAAAGACTTGGGTATTGAGCTGAAAGACACTCCGGACGGGACAGTCTGGAAAAAATTGTAAGATATCGCTGCTTTATTTAAACGGAAATTGCGAAGCATTCCGAAGGGGCAAGCAGCTTTACATTATTCGTCGACGAAGAGAGGGTCGAGGGTAAACGAAGTTTACCCACAAAGTACCCCTTGCGGGTGTGACCGAGCGAGGGGCGAACAAAAGGTATGCTGCGCATATCTTTTATAATCATTTTTTCGCAGTTTTCTGCAAAAAAACGAGAAAAAAAACATGGAAACGATTCCCGAAGGGATGCAAAGCAAATTAGAGTCAGATTTAATCATCGTTTCCGTAACAAAAAAGGTTTATGCTTGTTTAACATACAAAGTTTGGAAGATAAAAAGATTCCTTTTGAGGAGTTGTATAGAGAAATATTTCCTCTTGTTTATAAAGTTGCTTATCATATAACATCAGATAGCGGCGCAGCAGAGGATATTGCTCAGGAGGCATTTATAAAATATTATAACAGGGCTATTCCTTTTCCGTCTAAAGATGATGCAAAATATTGGCTTATTAAGGTGGTAAAGAATATATCTTTCAATTACTGTAAGAGAGAGGGTAGAAAAAAGAAAATTTTTGATAAAATAAAGCACGATCCGCTGCATACAGAAGAAACAGGCGAAACAGGGATCTTAAAAGAAGAAACAAAAAAAGCTGTTAGCGCTGTTTTAAAACAAGTGCCTGAAAAATTAAGGGCGCCATTGATTTTGAGAGAATATGCAGGAATGAATTATAAGGAAATAGCTAAGGTCTTGGGTATATCTGAGAGTAATGTTAAGGTAAGAATATTTAGAGCGCGGGAAACCATTCAAAAATTAATTACAATAGGAGATGTTTATGTGCCCGGATAAGGAAATTTTGTCAGCTTTTATTGATAATGAACTTGATGGCGAGTTTAAAAAAATAGTTGAAAATCATGTTAATAGCTGCAAAAAATGCAGTCTGGAAATAGAATCTATTAATTCTTTGCGGACTCTTTTATACGACGAACTCCCTCTTAGCCAAATTAAAGATGCCGAAGAAAAAATATGGCATAAAATTGCGCCTGTTGTTCAGAAATCCAAGCCAAAGAAAGTAAGTATATGGAATATGAAAATAGCTATACCTGTGCCTGTTGCAGCAGCAGCAGCAGTAATTTTTGTTTCTGCTGTTATAAGCCTTTATTCTATTTCATTCAATCGAATCAATGATAATTATTCAGAACCAAGATTTAGCTTTTCCGATAGTATAACATTTTATAGAGAAGAGGACTTTAGCTTATTTCAGGCAGCTCAGGTAATAGATGTGGATTTAACTCTTCCGGAATCAACTATTTTTGTAATGAGAGGCACTCCCAGCCTCATAAGAGAAGCTGATTTCTTAAATAGAAAAAGATAGCAGGATTTATGTATAAGAAAATAATATTATTAACTGTTATTTTTAAGATAGTTTTTAGCGTTTCGGCGCAGGAAACTGAAAATGTTAGTGAAAGAAAATTAAGGCAGCAATCTTTTTTAAGAGCCCCTAGAGTTCAGCAGCAAGTACCTGAATCCAGCGAAACAAACATCATAAGGAATTATTTAATTAAATTTTATCTCCGCATTTTTGATCACGAAAATAACTATCTTGTAAACTCATCGTGGAACCGTGTTACGAGATCCGGGCAGCCTGTTACTGTGAATTTAAGGGCAAACAATCTTAATATAATGGTATTGTTTATTCCATATTTTGTAGATGAAGATTCAATTATGCTTTTATCGCAAAGCAAAGTATTTGTAAAACATGCAAATTATTCAGGCGGAAAATATTATTCTGCTGTTAGTACCATTCCGCTAAGAATGGGAGAAAAAGCGCTTTTTTTTCCTCTAGGGATTTTGCATGACAGAGTAGAAAATATACCTAATTGCATACTTGAAATAAAAGTATTGCCCCACAATGAGAGCCGCTAAGATGTCGCTGATTTATTCAATCGAGAATAAATTGCGCAGCACCCCGAACTTGTTCGGGGCTACATTACCATATTTCCGAGTGAAGCGAGGGTAGCGGGCGTGCTTGCACGCACATTACCGAGCGAATAAGGAAACACAGCTTGCTGTGGTATTGTTTTTCGCAGTGAAAACGAGAAAAACCAGTGGAAGCGATGATTAGAGTCCAATTTAATTATCGCTTCCCTAAAAAAAATAACCAGGAGTTTGTTTTCCTTGACAAATGCCTGTACAAAATTCTCAGAAACAAGGATAATTGGATTTTATGAAGGCTATTATTTCAAGAATAAGAAATGCTTCGACCTTTATACCTTTGGTATTATTTGCATTTTTAATATTTCTTTATATCCTTACTTCATTTTTGACACAAAATACCCCTGTAATAAAATCTATTTATCCTGTAATAGGTCAACCGGGCGATATTCTTGTAATTACAGGCAGGCACTTTGGAAGCCCAGCAGGCAATCAAAATGGGCAGAGAGTAACTGTTAAACCTGTTGATGCTTCTGTCTATATCTCTTATGACAGACTTGTTCTTTCTGACTACATAAGCTGGGAAAATAACAGAATAACTTTAAGAATTCCGGAAAATGTTGTATCAGGACCTGTTTTTGTAGAAAGCAGACGGGGAACAAGCAATGAAGTGCTTTTTATCAACAGAAAAGAAATTCCGGTTGTCGTGTCCGGTCCTGCATTACCGGGGCAGCCATTTATATCATCAATGCACCCTACAGAAGCTTCTGTAGGCGATGTAATTACAATAACCGGATTCAATTTTGGAGCAGAAAGAGGAAATAATCAGGTATTTTTTACTCTTGCATCTGCTGGTTCTGCAAGAATAGAAACAAGTGAGAGTTCATTTATCGCTGCCTCAAGTCTTGATTTTGGCAATGTGAGCTGGACAGATAATGAAATAAGAGTAAGGGTGCCGGACGGAGCATCTTCCGGCAGAGTGTGGGTTAGCGTCAATGATATAAACAGCAATTCTTTCTTTTTGGATAAAATCGAAAATGTCGGAATCAGAACTTTTGGAGCAAGAAGAGAATTCCATGTAAACTATGAGGTTGTTTTAAGTGTAGACAGTGCAGATGGAGAAAACAGCATACATTTCTGGATTCCTAGACTTAATTTGTCTGCTGAACAGAGAAATATAAGATATGAAAGAAACATACCTCCGGAGCTTGAAAATTTTTCAAACATGAAACTCTATAGATTTACTAATTTAAGAGACGGAGATACTAAAGTAATCTCAATTACTGCGTGGCTTGAAAGATACGAGGTTCTTACGAGGATAAACAGGGACAGAGTTACATGGGATTATGCCAGAGATACCCCATTTTTTCGTGAATTTACCGGCGATCTCTTTGACCTTAGGATTAATGACCCAAGACTTAATGATATTTTCCGGGGAGTAGTAAGAAATCGTGATCCTTTTACAACTGCAGAATCAATATATAATATTCTTATCAGAAACGTGAATCATACAGTAAACCCTCCGGGCGATGATGTTATTGATAATTATCTTAGAAGAGCAGGGGATTCTTACACTTATGCCATGATGTTTACTGCTCTTGCGCGGCGAGCCGGCATTCCTGCAAGGCCTGTTGCTGGATTTTTTGTTGTTGACGATGATCTGGGTCCAAGAGCTGTAAGACACTTTTGGGCAGAATTCTATATTAGAAGATTTGGCTGGGTGCCTGTTGATGTTACACTGGGAAGCGGAGTAACTTTTGGCAATATGCCCCAGGTCGAAAACCCAAGCGCTTATTATTTTGGAAACCTTGGCACAAATCATATAGCTTTTTCCAGAGGAATTATTTCTGTTCCAATAATATCTCCTACAGGCACCCCTGTATTCAAAAACAGAATGTATTCGCTTCAAACTTCTTACGAAGAAGTTTCCGGGAATATAAACTCATACAGAACATGGTGGAATGACTTAAAAATTTTGTTCTGATATAATTTACCTATTGATTTTTCGCCAAAATACCGAGAAACTATTAAGAGTCTATTAAATATTAAGTTGGCATTAAACTGCTATGCTGCTTAATATTAATGACATATAATTGTCCGGGAGTATTATGCAGAATCCTTTACATTTATCAATGGTAAATTATACTAAAAGTGCATATATCATTGTTGAAGGAGAGCAGGTCGCAACAAAATTCTTTATTATAAGAACAGGTAAAGTCTTAATAAGCAAAGAATTTGAGATTGTTGAAGAGCAGGATGGCAATATTCTTGGTCCTGGAGACTTTTTTGGCGTTATTTCAACAATGTCTGCGCATAGCCATATTGAAAATGCTCAAGCATTAACAGATGTTACGCTTATAGCTGTCCAGAAAGATCAGTATGGATTCTTAATCGAGAAAAATACCCCAATTGCAATGAAAATATTGCAAAGTTTCTCCCGTAAAATGCGATACATGGATGAGGCATTAACAAAAATCACTTTGCAAAAAAGTGCAGATGAAACGCCGGATCATCTTTTCGAGGTCGCAGAGTATTATGCCAAGCAAAACAAATATAACCATGCATATTTTGCATATTATCAATATGTAAGGTATTGCCCTAATGGAGAGCATATCAATATTACAAAACAGCGAATGGCTAAAATCAAGCCATATTCCAAAGCTGTTCATCTTGTAGAAAAAAGCGATGAAATTACAAAAAACTATCCAAAAGATACAATGATTTTCAGCGAAGGTCAGCCGGGTCATGAGCTCTATATAATCCAGAAAGGAAGTGTAAAAATAACTAAAATTGTTGCAGATAAGGAAATTCTTATTGCAATTTTAAAAACAGGGGATATTTTTGGTGAAATGGCTCTTCTTGAGAACAAACCCAGATCCGCTTCCGCAATTGCTTATGAAGATGCTTCTCTTATGGCAATAAACAAAATCAACTTTGAGCGCATGGTTTCCCAGCAGCCGCAAATGATTACACGCCTTACGCAATTGCTTTCGGAGCGTATATGGCTTATGTATGGTCAGCTTAGAAATACGCAGCTTACAAATCCTTTGGGAAGAATATACAATGCACTCTCGCTTCAGCTTGAAAAGGCAAGAGTTACTATAAGTCCAAAAACATCATATACATTTAACATGGGACCTAAAGAGCTTCTTGAAATGGTAGGACCTATGGGAGACGCAGATGGTAATTCTGTTATCAATGAGCTTTTTTTAAATAAAAAACTTAAAGTTGTGGATAATAAGGTTTATACTTTAGATACTGAAGAGATTCACAAACAGGCAACTTATTACCGAAAAATAGAAAAAATTAACTTAAAGCGAAAAAGCTCCAGCGCAAGTTCCAGTTCTGCAGTTCTTCTTTAATGACTCTGTATTAATTTAAAGGAGAAAAGAGCACTTCTCCCAAAGCAATAAGATTATAAGAAGCCCCAATTCTCGTAGCTTTGTGCAATACACTAAATCCATACATATCCGAGAGCGCAAATATTGCTTCCCCATTCTGAGTAAGCAGATTCAGATAAGCAGCTGTAAATTCATTTATTGAGCCATTTATAAATACAAGATCAAAAGGAGCATTTGCATTAAAACTGCTAAAATTAGTAGTGTAAGCAGGAATGATATTAGGATGCCTTTCTCTTATAAGCGCTCCGGTTCTGTTTTGCAAAGCAATATTTGATTCTATCAAATAAACTTCTCTGTATAAAAACGATAATATAACAGCGGTAAAACTAGAATTTCTGCCAATTACCAGAGCTTTTTCCCGTCTTGGATTTCTTAGAGATGTAATTCCTTTTAGAAGATCAGAATATGAAATAATCAAATTATTATTGTCAACCGGCAAAGAAATATCGATATAAGCATGTCTTTGGAACTCTTCGGGAAGAAAATCTGCCCTGCTGGTTGATCGAAGGGCTGTAATAATGTTTCTGTCTGTAATATTGAACCTTTTTTCGAGCATTCTGATGAGCTCTGTTTTATGCGGCGAGGACGCCGCGCTCTGCGCCGGCTGCGGGTCAAGAGGCGTTTGCGACATAAGAAAGAGACCAGAAAAAAGTATAAAAGCTGTTAAAACAAAGTTTCTGTTCATCATTACTCCAAGTATATCACAAAGATTTTTTTTCTTGAAGCACTGATATTTATTTGTTAATATTACTTGTTAGGAGTAACAATAAAAATGAAAGCAACTGAACTTGAAAAAACATTTGATCCGGAAAAATTCGAAGACCGGATCTATAAATCAAACCTCGAAAAAAAAGAATTTCTGCCTCGTATTAAAAAAGGCGAAAGACCTTTTGTCATTGTTATTCCTCCTCCGAATGTTACAGGTGTTCTTCACATGGGACATGGGCTTAATAATTCGCTTCAGGATGTGCTTATAAGATATTACAGAATGAACGGGGTTCCGACTTTGTGGGTTCCGGGAACAGATCATGCAGGCATTGCGACTCAAAATGTTGTTGAGAGAAAGCTTGCCAAACAAGGACTTAAAAGACACGATCTTGGCAGGGAAAAGTTTTTGGAAAAAACCTGGGAAGTTTCCGACGAACACCATGAGATAATAACAAAACAGCTTCATAAAATAGGGTGTTCCTGCGACTGGACGCGCGAGAGATTTACACTCGACGAAGGTCTTTCAAATGCAGTAAGGGAAGTTTTTGTAAGCCTTTACGAAAGAGACTTAATATACAAAGGAAAATATCTTGTAAACTGGTGCGGCTCATGCGGAACAGCGCTTGCAGATGATGAAGTAGATCATCTGGAACTTGGCGGCAAAATGTATAATTACTATTACCCGCTCGAAGATGGAACAGATAAACTTCAGGTCGCAACCACAAGACCGGAGACAATGCTTGGCGATACCGCAGTTGCTGTAAATCCCGAAGATGAGCGCTATAAAAAATATATTGGAAAAAAGATAAAACTTCCCCTAACAGACAGACTTATTCCCATAGTTGCAGATTCTTATGTAGATAAAGAGTTCGGTACAGGCGTTGTAAAGGTAACACCTGCGCACGATCCAAATGACTGGGCAATAAGCGAAAGGCATGGGCTGGAAAAAATGAATATCTTAAACGAAGATGCAACCCTGAATTCAAATGTTCCTGAAAAATACAGGGGAATGAAAGTTCTTGATGCAAGAAACGCTGTAGTCGAAGACCTTAAGACACAGGGGTTTTACATAAAAGATACTCCAATAAAACATTCAGTAGGTCATTGTTACAGATGCCACAATGTAGTAGAGCCATATCTCTCTGAGCAGTGGTTTGTAAAAATGAAACCGCTTGCAGAAAAAGCGCTTGATGCATGGAAAAGAGGCGAAGTTGTTTTTTACCCAAAAAAATGGGAAAATACATACAAGCATTGGCTCGAAAACATAAAAGACTGGTGTATATCGCGCCAAATATGGTGGGGGCACAGAATACCTGTATGGTATTGCAGCGATTGCAGCAAAATGATTGTTGCCCGCACAGCGCCCGAAAAATGCCTGGATTGCGCAAGTAAAAACTTGAAGCAGGACGAAGATGTTCTGGACACATGGTTTTCGTCATGGCTTTGGCCTTTTTCCACTTTAGGTTGGCCCGAGGAAACAGAAGACCTAAAATATTTCTTTCCCACAACAACTCTTGTTACTGCTTATGACATAATATTTTTCTGGGTAGCGAGAATGATAATGGTAAGCCTTGAGTTTACAGGCAAAGCTCCGTTTCGGGATATTTATATACATGGACTTGTAAGAGACAAATTCGGCAGAAAAATGTCCAAGTCCCTTGGCAATGGAATAGACCCTCTGGAGATTATTAAAGAGTACGGCGCAGATGCATTTAAGTTTACGTTAGCGTTTTTAACAGCGCAGGGGCAGGATGTTCTTCTTGAACATGAAACATTCAAGCTTGGGTCGAAATTTGCAAACAAGATTTGGAATGCCTCACGTTATATACTGATGAATCTTGAAGAGAGAAAGCTTCTTGACTTTAACAAAACAGAAAAAAATGATATTGATCGCTGGATAATTCACAGACTTAATGAAACAACTCTTGATGTTGAAAAAGCAATAAAATCCTACAGGTTTAATGATGCTGCCAAGTCTGTTTACGAATATTTTTGGGATGATTTTTGTGACTGGTATATAGAAGCTTCAAAACTGTCTCTCTATTCCAATGATCCGGGGGAGAAAGACAGGGCAATTACAGTGCTTCTTCACCTGCTTTCGCAGTCTCTTAAACTTTTGCACCCTTTTCTCTCTTTTATTACAGAAGAAATTTATCTAAAAATACCGGGTAACGAAGAGAGTATTGTTAATTCTGCATATCCTGTTTTTGATGGGTCGAAAAAAGACGATAAACTTGATGCAAATATGACTTTGCTTAAAGATGCAATAACCAGAGTAAGAACATTAAGAAGCGAGTTTACAATTCCTCCGGGAAAAAAGATAAAACTTTCAATAAGGTGCGATAATGATTTTAAAGCAAAAGAGTTTTTTATGCAAAATAAAGCTCTTATAAGCCTTCTTGTTTCTGCATCGGAAGTTAATTTTGTGGATTCCAAACTTACAGAATCCGGAGATATTTCTATCGCAGGCGTAGGATATGAAATATATGCAGCTGTGCGCGATGCTGTAGATGTTCCGCAGGAAATTGAAAAGCTCAAAAAAGAGATTGAAAAATCCGGCAAACTATATGATAGGGCATCCGGAAAGCTTTCCAACCCGGAATTTGTAAATAAAGCTCGGCCGGAAGTCATAGAAAAAGAGAAAACCACAAAAGAAGAGCTTGGAATACACATTGCGAAAATGAAAAGTTATATAGCCGAGCTTCAAAAGTGATTGAAGTATTTGCATAGTAGCGCAAAACTAAGGTGTCAGAGCGTGTCAGGTTTTGAGTAGAGTATTATCTCTTGCAATATCAAGCAGTGAATCCAAGATGAGCTTTTTTATGCTTCCTCCTGGGGGTTATATTTTTTCAAAAAATCTTTCGGGCTAATTGCCGGCACTGGGGAGTTCATAAAATCATCTGTATTTCTGCTTATTATGGAATCAGCTTTTTCCCTTACAGCTGTAGCAACAATAACTGCGTCTTCAAAATCTGGAAAATCCAGCCTTATTGCTTCAAATATATCTGTCGCTTTTGTATCAACCGGAGAAACAATTTTTAGCATATCAGAAATAAAGCCAAGAGCTTGTTTCGCATCTTTACAGTTCTTGTGAGTTACATAATAGATGTCGGTAATAGAACTTGCCCCAATAATTGCTTCGATTTCTCTCTTGGCACTTTTCATGAAAATCTGGTAAGAATCAGAAAAATGCGGTTCTCTTTTTTCCACAATATCGAGCAAAATATTTGTATCAAGCAAAACCTTCATTGCTTAGCCAGCCTCTCATTTCTGATTTCTTCAAGCGTCATGGGATTCTTTGAAGCAATTCCAACCAACCGTTCTGCTGCTGCAATTCTTTCTTTAATATCTGCATTAAGTCGCTCCTGCTTTTCGTCTTTAAATTCGATACGCAATACTGCTTTTTGCCTGCCCTTAATATCAGCAAGGGGCTTTTCGGGAATAAATACACCATTTTCGAAAAATCCATTAACTACCAGCATTTTAGTTTTCCTCTTTACCTTTATTTTACTATAATCTGATAAGAATGTCAGCAAAAACCAGAGCAACGTCATTTAAAATAAAAACGTTATATAATGGAGTACCCTAGGGATGGGGAATCATGGAAATCACGGAAAATGGACTGATAACAGTAATAGTCGGTTGGGACGAATATGCCGTCATGGAAGACTTTGGCAAAGCCAAACATGATTTTTTCAAGAGGTTTTTGGAATTACCAAATGGCATACCTAATGAGAAAACATTTGCGCGAGTTTTTTCATTTGTAAACCCGCACGAATTAACAGCCTGCCTTCATCAATGGCTTGATGAAGCAAAAGGTCCTGGCGGGCGTGAAATAAACATTGGCAGAAAGACAATCAGCGGGAGTGCATGCAAGAGCCTTGGCAAGAGAGTAAGCGCGTGGGTAGGAGCAAAAAACCTGGTGTTAGGGCAACTGGCAGCAGATGAAAAGCAACGAAATAACAGCCATACCAGCGCTATTGGATAGTTTGGAAGTGTCTGGGGATACTATAACGATTGATGCGATGGGGTGTCAGAGGGAAATTGC
>WQTU01000099.1 GCA_009786125.1 Spirochaetota bacterium | reverse complement strand
TGAGGCAATATTTTTCAATTATTGTCAATGTCGTATGCCGTTTGTTATGCGATGTTTGTTGGCTTTTATAGATTCTTTTTTTCTCTGAACCAAAGTATATTAATTTTTTCCTTTTTCTGAATTATTTTTAATTCATGATGATCAGCAGTAACAAAGTAACCATTATTTATTATTGCCTCTGCTAATCCTATTGAATCAGCCAGAGACATTTTATACAAAGACTTTAATCTACCCGCTTTTATCAAAAGATCATCAGTTATTTCCATATTTATTTTTATTGGAGTTACTTTTATATCCTCTAACAGCTTTAATGCTTTTTCTTCTCCATATGTTTTATACGTATCGTAATATACTTCAAGAAAATTTATTTTATGCATTACTACTTTTATCTCAGCATCCATTGCTTTTTGTAATAAATTTTTAACAAGATCTGCTCCCTCTTCATTGGTTAAAAGTGCTATTAACGAACATGCATCAAAAACATATATTTTATTCATAATTCAAGTTCCACTTCTTGACGCTTTTTTTCCAAAAATTTATCCACAGACATTTTTCCGTCCGAAAAAATCCCTACCAAATGGTCGAAACGAGGTTTTTCTTCATAAAAAGGTGTTAATGTAATAGTTCCATTATTTTCATGAACTTTTACTTTTTTTGTGGGAACTCTTGAAAAAAGCATCTCAGGTAAGGATTGAATATCTACAACCATTTCTGTCATAGTGTTTTCCTCCAAATATACACCATTATAGACTCAATTTTCAAATATCTCAAGCATTTTTATGCTTTGATTTACACCGCAAGATAAATAATAGCCCAACAACTTCCACATGGCTGCCAACAAATAATTTTTTGGGCAGCCATTAAATTGCCGGACTGCACTAATGTTCTAATAATATCTCTTTGCTGCTGAGTAAAACTAACGCCTTGCCACTAATTCTGCAGAAGCTGCTAAGTCTTTTCCTAATGCCACGGACATATCCAGCGCTGTCTGCTGCGCTCCTTCGTTCCCGCGCTTACACGCCACCAACTGTCAGCCGCTCTGCTAGCGCTGGCAACGTCAGCTTTATGGAATATGTTATGTGATGTTTGCGCTGTTCGGTTATGTGTGTTAGAATCGATATAGTTTAATATTTGGGATATATTTAAAATCAGAAATATTGTTTGTTATCAATTCAACGTTCATTATTAATGATGTTGCAGCTATTAATGCATCATCAATTTGTAAATTATGACTTTTGGAATATTCAACAATTAAATCTTCTGCCAATTTTGAAATATCATTATCGATGTATATAATGTCTATATTTTTGAAGGCTTTTTGGATGTAATTTATTTCTCGTTTATTAAATGCTCCAATAACCAGTTCTATCATAGTTATTGTGGATGTTGACAATTTGACACCAGAATTATTAACAAAAATATCATAAACGCTTGGTTCACCGCGCAAATAATCAATAAGTATACATGTGTCAATAGGTAGGTCAAGTTTTTATCCATGCTTTTTTTCTTAATGTTTCTTTTGTGATGTCCCTATCCTTCCATATCCCAAAGGCAGAGGCAATAGAAATGTTATCATTCTGTTGATTGTCAGAATTATCAATTATTTCACCAATTTTACGAAAAAAAATTATTTTATCCCTTTCCTCTAACCCATTTACTTCTGCGATAATTTTATCAATCTGTGCTAAATTAGCCATAATGACTCCTCTTTAAATATATTATGCAGCAAAACTTTGTTTTTATCAAGCATTAAATGTATGTTTTTTTGCACATCCTGGATTCAATTTTTTTGAATAATCCAGTATAAACTTCATGTAACGAAAATACTGATGAAGTGATTGGTTATTTACCGACGAAGCGAGAACCGCGGACAGATGTTAGTATTTAGTATATCAGATTTTTCTAAAGACACGAAAAAAGTTTTTGACGCAGCACTCACAAATGAAGTGGTTGTAAATAGTTATGATTGGAACAGTTTTAAAATTGTTCCAATAAACAATCTTAAAGCCGGAAGATCTCCCTTGGAGGATATTCCTGGAATAGATTTGAATGTAACTACACAGGAAATTGTTGAGATACTAAGGGAATGCAGAGCCGGAGTTTAAATCAGAGCTAAAAACGATCGCTTAACATATTCAGATAACTGACGCTGCCAGGCGCTAACAGAGCGGCTGGCAATGCGGCGGAGTGTAGGCGCGGGAACGAAGGAGTGCAGCGGCAGACTGACCTAGCCGAAACGAAACCTGTTCAGTTTCAGCAATCTTATATCTTTAATGATCTTTTTAATAAATATTCCGAAATGGCGATTTTATGCCCAATAACAAATACGGATAAAAATCATCCTCTCCATCATAAGACTAAATGAAAAGACAAAAACAAATGGTGTAATTTTATGCGATCAAGTAAAAACAATGGATATTAAAGTTCGTAATTTCAAACATTTAGAAAGTATTCCCGAAGAAATTCTGGAAAATGTTTTGGATATAGTTTTCTCATTTATTGAGAAATAAAATATCTGAAAAAGAAGCAAGTAACCTATTCTTTTTTCTTGCTGCCAAACCATTTATGCTTTGCATTATTAACAATTTGCTGTTCTTTTAAAAACTCTTCAAGCACCCCAACTGCGTGAACATCAATTTCAATTTTATTATAATCTGTATATATTCCTGATATATAATCACTTGGCGCTTTATTATGAATTTTAGCAAGTGAAGCTGCACGAAGAAAAGCTTCTTTTGTTATTTTTTTAATATCTGATATATCATTGCCCATTGCCCACCATGTAACAAACGCCATTGTATCGGTTGGTAATATGAATCCTAACTGAAGGTCTATAACTCTTATTTTTGATTCAATTATTTCTTTTTCAACTTCTGTCATTTCATCTTTGTGTTTTTCAAAATGTTCCTGCAATTTTTTAAGCTCTTCTCTTTTTTTAGAAATTACAAAATCATTTTCGTTAACCAATTGTGCAATATTATCGAAAGTTGGCTTGTTAAAAACAATCTTGCAGATATTCTCCTGATAATTTCTTACATGAATCAACTCGTCATAAGAAGGCTTGTACTCTTTGTTTTTTTCTATTTCCTGTGTGATATTAGATATATCCCCGCACTGCTCTATCTGTGTAGCGTTAGGGCATCTTAACTCGCAAAAAACTTCAACAGAGTTGAACGGTACTGCTACCCAGTGAAACAACCCCCCTCTTATTTTTTCAAGGGGGTTATAGCCGGTAAAGAACTCCTTATCGCTGAAAGATGTTATACCTTTTAATATTTTATTAAGTTGTTGTTCTATTATTTTTTCAAGAACTTCTTTTTTCATTATTATATTGCTTTTAATCTAAGAGCGTCAAACTGCTCCAGCGTTAACGTTGCCTCTTGGTAAGCAGGATATATAACTTCCGGGTCAACTGTTTTATCTGTATATTCGGTAGCTGTTAAATTAAATGCATACTGCGCCCATGCCTTTGCTTCAATCGGAACATCTCCTTCCATGCCAATCATGGAGCGAAGCAATATTTTTTCATATCCTGCAACATTTAATAGTTTATTGCTGCCTGACGAATAAATAGGGGAGTAAATTTCTGCGTAAAATGATGGATGATTTGACTCACTTGAAAGAGGCGGATCATACGTTCCTGCATCTCTGTCAAGGCATCCTCCCTGAATAAGCTCCAGCAAGAAATAATCTTTTTCTTTAAGCGTTACTACTGGGCTTAATCCTTGAAGCGTTGCTCCAATAATCATTCGCGTAATTGTGCCTTTTGCTCCCTCAATATCAATTTCTTCTTTATCCTTAATATCCTTCGTAAGCCCTATGCTTATTGTTTCGTCATTCAACAAGTGCGTCAATGTTTTTTCGTTTTTTAACGGGTTTTTAGCGAAATTTGCTCTGGGTTTTGGCAAAATGAAAAAAAGAATGACATCCCTGTTGATGCAATAATTGCAATAATTTTTGAGCTTAAATAAAAGGTATTACGCGCAAAGCGACCGCAGGGCAGAGCCCTGCATGATAAACAATTTGAGAAACTCGTCATTAAACGAATTATCCCACTCTCTTCGCGAATTAAAAAGTTACAATAGGCGCTTCCCGTGCAGCCTCGGAAATCTCAAAGTAAGGCTGCCGTTCAAGCCCCATCTGGTTTGCTACAAAGCTTGCAGGAAAAAAGCGTATTCGCGTATTAAATTCGCGTACGCCCTCGTTGTAGCGCCGCCTTGCTACAGCAAGTCTGTTTTCTGTTCCTGCAAGCTCATCCTGCAGGCGAATAAAATTCTGGTCTGCCTTAAGCTGCGGATAGTTTTCTACTATTACAAGCAGCCTTGAAAGCGCGCTTTCAAGCTGCGCGCTTGCTTCAGCGGTTTCCGCAACCCCGCCTGCTCCTGCAAGCCTTGCTCTTGATTCTGCTATGCTGGTGAATATGTCGTGTTCATGGGCTGCATATCCTCTTACTGTAGAAACAAGATTTGGAATAAGATCGCTTCTTCTTTGAAGCTGGTTATCAACTTCTGCCCAGTTTGAACTAACGCTTTCTTCCAGATGCACAAGCATATTTCTTGTACCTATGTACCACGAAACGAGCGACCAAATTACTATTACAATAACTGCTATTGGAATCCCTATCCATAAAACTTTTTTGTTCATTATAAATCTCCTTAAATCAATGTGCCGGCCATAGTGCCGGAGAAAATATTTTTTCGGCTTACCCTGCCTGATGCTAAAATCTTCTTGAAGCTCCGCCTCCGCCGGAAAAGCCGCCCCCAAATCCTCCAAATCCGCCGCCGAATCCGCCGGAAAAACCTCTGCCTCCGCCATAAAAACCGCTTCCAAAGCCGCTTCTTCTGTGAAAATTTCCTCTTCGAGATGGCGGAAGAAAGAAAAGTAGCCATAAAAATCTGCCGCCGGGCAAGAATAAAAATATGGCAAAAAACACCAGCACCCCTAATAATTCACTTAACGGATTAACTTCGGTCTGACTCACAGCAGGCCGCTGTGAATGCATGAAAGCGCCTGTAATTTCAAAATCAAATTCATTTGCAACAACATTTGCAACAGCCATGTATCCGTCCCGTAAGCCCGTGCTAAAATCATTATTTCTAAAATGAGGGAGCATGAATCTATCCATTATACTGCCGGCAAGACCATCGGGTATTGCTCCTTCAAGGCCATAACCAACTTCGATTCTTACTTCTCTTTCGTCTGTGCTTAGAACAATAAGCACGCCGGTGTCTTTTCCTCTTTCGCCTACGCCCCATCTGCCAAAAACTTCGTTTGCAAACTCTTCGATAGATGCGTGCGGTTCAATTGTCCTTACAGTTAACAGCGCGATTTCTGCGCCGGATTTTTGCTGCACCTCGCGGCCCAAAGCTTCAATAACTTGCCTGTCGCTGCTGTTTATAACATTGGCATGATCAGAGACAAATCCTGTTGGTCTTGGCAATGCGCTTATTTGCACGGACAGAAAAAGGAATGTTGCGATTAATACAAGGACTTTTATGCTGCTTTTTAGTACCATCAGTTACCTGCCGCTGTATTAAGTTTATCAATCTGCACAGTTATTTTATCAATTGCTTCAAGTATTTTTGTTATATGAGAGATTATATCCTGATTTTTAAGCGCATTTGGAGCTGCTGTAAAAACAGACATATCAACTTCATATTTTTTTTCAACTTCTGCAAAAATCTTCCCGGCATCTGTAAGGTTTTTAACCTCTGCACCCTTTAGGCGCAACGCTGCCCTCATGATGGTTTTAATCATTCCAGGAGCTGTTTTTATATTATGCTTTAAGAACCTTTGGCTTCCGCCCGACTGTATAACTGCCTGTCTGAAATAATTTGAAAATCCTCTAAGCCGTTCTTCCAGCTCGTGCCGCAAGTTGCAGGAAGTTAATTTAAGTTTGCCGGCTATGGTTTCGCCGCAAATAACTATATGGCGGTCATGTATATCGTAATATTCCATTGGGAAAACATCTACAGAACTGATAAATTCTTCGGTAGTTAATATAAGAATAGAAAATCTGTATTTTTTAACAATTTTTTTCGATTTTTTTCCAAATTCTATAAGAGAATTAGCAATATTTCTATCCAGCAGGATGAGAATATTTATATCTGAGGCCGCGGCATTAAATGAATCAGATGCAGCGCTTCCATAAATTATTACAGATTTGAGGTTTTCTTTAAAACACTCTTTTATGCATGGAAGAAATTTTTCTTCTGTTATTGCTTTTGGATTACTAATTTTCATGATCTCTCCTGTGAGATTTATAAAGATATTAGAGCGGCTTTTATACCCGGCACCGACTGTTGTTCGGCGCCGGTGATATAAAATTTCAACCTTACAATTTTGGTATATGATAACTATTAAGGCATAGAAACTGAGTTAAACTCTATATTTTCATTCGCCGGAAAATAAAATGTTATTAACCTAGGAGCCGAGTGCCGCGTACAACCGTAGTTTGTACATCCACCGATTAAGTGAGGGTCGCGGACAAACTTAGTTTGCACACAAAGTACCCCTTATGGACCGAGGCGGCGACGGTTAGCAAAGGGTCGCGAAGCGTACCCCGCAGCTTTGCGCGTACTTTGCATGTAATACCATTTATTTCCTTTTCTTTTTTACACTTGCCGGATTCATTTCTCTATATTTCTCTCTTAATGCTTTTTCATTTATGAGCATTAATTTATGCATTTCTGGCTTTGTTTTCTTTTTTCCTTCAAAATCAAGAATTTTTACAGCCAGGTTATAAAGCCTTCTTACTCCCTGTATTGATGGAATTGAACACTTAAAGATTTCTGCAAGTTCAAAATCTGCGTGCTTGGGGTTAAGGTCTATGAATTCAAGAAGTTCTTCTTTTTCCCATTGCTTATGCTTTCCGCCGCTAAAGTCATACTTTTCCATTCTTACTATTCTGCGTTCAGCAGCGCCTTTCATTTTTATATTTTTCCAGTATGGATGCCTGTTTCTTGTGTAATTTATATCTTCAATCGTTAATCCTTCTCTCTCCAGCCACTTACGGGTAACAAATCTCTTTTCTCCCGGAGTTAGGGAGCTTTTGATTGAATAGTCAACGTAAGCATCGACAGTCTTTTTTTGAAAGAGTTTTTTCATCTCTTCCGTCATTTTCATTTCCTTGTCTGCTGCTTTTTTTACCGCTTTCGCAGGAGCCGCTTTTTTTACTGCTTTCGCAGGAGCTGCTTTTTTTACTGCTTTCGCAGGAGCTGCTTTTTTTACTGCTTTCGCAGGAGCTGCCTTTTTTACTGCTTTCGCAGGGGCTGCCTTTTTTACTGCTTTCGCAGGGGCTGCCTTTTTTACTGCTTTCTGATTTTTAGTTGTAACGCCTTTTTTTGCCATATACCCTTCCTTTTTTATTTAGTTGTTATAACGATTCTACACTGAAATGAAAATAAAATAAAGTTTTTTCTTTAAGTTATCTGTATTATATTGACAAAAAATGTAAAAATATTATATGAAAATAGGTAAGAAAAGGGAAATTTTTATGATTAATAAACGCAGTGTATATTTTTTTACTTTTTTTAGAACTCGTTATTGATGATGCCTATGACACTGGTTTAAATAGAGAGCCGTGATCACAGGATCACGGTTTTTTTTTACATGAATTTTTGAGATTTTAATGTTAAAGTAATGTTGGGAGCCCCCGAAGGAGTCGCCGCAGGAGCAAGCTAATGGAAGATTTAAAACTCGCAGTTATCAATAAAGAAAACAAACGTACAGTTATCGATATAAATGGCATACAAATCGGAAAGGATTTTGCCGTTATAGCAGGTCCATGCAGCGTTGAAACAGAAGAGCAAACCATAAAAACAGCATTGGCAGTGAAAACCGCAGGGGCAGATATGCTAAGGGGCGGCGCATTCAAGCCAAGAACATCTCCGTATGCTTTTCAGGGATTGGGAGAGGCAGGACTCAAAATTCTTGGAAAAGCCCGCAAAGAAACCGGAATGCCGATAGTTACCGAAGTTGTAGATGCAAGAGATGTTTCAATGGTAATCGAATATGCTGATGTTATCCAGATAGGTTCCCGAAATATGCAGAATTTTCCGCTTTTAAAAGAGGCAGGGAGAACAAAAAAGCCCATTCTCCTAAAAAGAGGGATGCACTCTACTCTTTCCGAATGGCTTAACTGCGCTGAATATATACTTGCAGAAGGAAATCCGAATGTTATTCTTTGCGAAAGGGGAATAAGAACATTTGAGACATATACAAGAAATACGCTGGATCTCAGCATTATTCCTGCAGCAAAAGAAATAACGCATTTGCCGATTTTTGCTGATCCTTCGCATGGAACAGGAAAACTGAGTCTTATTGAACCAATGACTTATGCTTCGGTTTTTGCAGGCGCAGATGGTATTATGCTTGAGGTTCATATAGAACCGGAAAAAGCCATGAGCGATGCAGATCAGCAGCTTAATCCGAATGATTTTGCAAAAATCATGAGTAAAATTAAAAAATTAAGACAAAGCTATGACAGCATAGTCGGCAGACCTGCGGCGGGTGTTGAGTAAAAAATGAAAACAATTACATTAGCTGCAAAATCAGGGCAGAGCAGATTATTAATTAACGAAAGACTGGAAAACCTTCATAAGCACTGTGATGTTAACAAAACAGTTGTTATTACAGATAAAAATACAGCCGATCTATATGGTAATGGTTTTAAAAATTTTAAGACAATAATTATAAGCGGTGAGGAAAAGGATAAAAATCTGGAAACTGCCGGAACTATTTATAAAAAACTTCTGGAGTTTTCTTGTGACAGGCATAGTTTTATTGTTGGCTTAGGCGGCGGCGCTGTTACTGATATGACAGGGTTTGTTGCTTCTACTTTTTTAAGGGGAGTCAGGTTTGGATTTGTTCCAACAACCCTTCTTGCTCAAGTAGATGCCGGCATAGGCGGAAAAAATGGGGTTAACTTTATGGGAAGTAAAAATATGATAGGAACTATTACCCAGCCCGATTTTGTAATAATTGATGCCAATACTCTAAAAACCCTTAGCGCAAGAGAATTTATAAGCGGAATAGGCGAAATAATTAAATATTCCATAATTGCCGGAGAAGATTTTTTTAATCAATTAGCAGGGAATTTATACTTAATTATTTCTGAATTTCAGAAAAAATCTTTGTCAGAGAAAACAGAAGCTATTTTATCTTATCTTATAGAAGAATCTATTAAAATCAAAGTAGATATAGTTGAAAAAGATGAAAAAGAAACAGGTTTGCGCAAAGTCTTAAACCTGGGGCATACTTTAGCCCATGCAATCGAACTTACAGAAGATATTCCGCATGGAGAAGCTGTAATTAAAGGAATAAAATTTGCAGCCGATTTTTCAACAAGAGAAGAGTTTCTTAATATAGAAGAAAATAGAAAAATAACAAATATGCTTGAGCTTACAGGAGTTTCAACATATTTGGGAATAAAAACCAAAAGAGATAAAATAAAAGAAGCGATTTGTCATGATAAGAAAAAAAAACAAGATACTATAGATTTTGTGTTTATAAGAAATGCAGGAGATGTTTTTGTATCAAATATAAAGTTAAAAACAATTTGGGAGGTTGTTGATGATATGTGTATCAATCAATGAAAAAAATTACAATGATGCGATTGAAGTTGCTTCTTTGTATAATTTTGCAGAAATAAGACTAGACCTGCTTGGAACAGTTGATAATGGAGTTGCGGAAAAAATATTTTCTTCTCATAAAAACCTTATTGCAACATACAGAAGAAAAGATGGGTTGGATGCAAAACGTCTTTCAATTATAAAAGCGGCAATAGGAGCAGGCGCAGCTTATGTTGATGTTGATATTAACGAAAGTAACGAATTTATTTCTTCTGTTGAATTGTTTTGCAAGACTCTTTGCCGGCAGTCTTCGGAGAAAAAAACAAGTTTAATAATTTCATATCACAATTACGAAGAAACTCCGCATTTTGATGTTCTTGACAAAATAGTAATTCAGGCTGTTGCCAAAGGCGCTGATGTTGTAAAAATTGCTTGTGCAGTAAACGAACCAGCTCATGTTGAGAGGCTGCTGGGTCTTCCTGAACATCATAAATCTGTAAAAATAGTTATAGCAGGAATGGGAGAATATGGCGGCAGGGTTCGAATTCTCTCGGAAGCGTCCGGCAGTTTTTTTACCTACGCAAGTCATGATATGGAAAGTTGTACGGCAGAAGGTCAGCTTGATTATAAAACAATAGTGGAAGAGCGAAGGAAAATTGTAAGTGGCTTGTAGCGCTTATGCGCAGGTGTGTTGCCGCCCCAAAGCGCTAAGGCTTGCTGTTGCTGGAAATCCTGTATCGCACAGCAAAAGCCCCGCTGTTTTTTATAAATTGTTTGATCTTATTGGTCTTGAAGGCTTTTACTCCAGGATTGCAGCGGATTCTTTTGAAGAAGCAATTGGCGCTGCAAGGATGGCAGGAATAACTGGTTTGAATATTACTTCGCCGTTTAAGCAAGATGCTGCGGCAATCAATTTGGGGTGCCCGCAAAGCGAAGCGCGCCCGGCTTGTGTTGTTGAAAAACTTATGGCAGCAAATACTGTTGTTTTTGAAGGTGCTAATACTTGTGCGGGCGCCGGAGCGAAAGTATTTAATACAGATTATCTTGGGGTATACGAATCAGTAAAAAATCTTTTTCCCTCGCAGGAAAAAAAAATAGCTTTTGTGATTGGAGCAGGCGGAGCAGGTATTGCAGCAGCCTGCGGGCTTTCCATTGCGGGATTCGGTGTTACTGTTTTTAACAGAACAATTTCAAAAGCTGCTGAAAAAACAAAATGGATAAAAAATTGCAGCGTTATTGCGCTTGAAGATATAAACAAACATCTTAACAGTGCAGATATTATTGTAAATGCGCTTCCTGTAAATGATATTTTTTTTGATATAAGCAGAGTTGAAAAAAACACAGTTATTTTTGATGCAAACTACAAAAACAGCGCTTTAACAAGAATTGCAGCAGAAAGCGGACTGCAAGTAATTTCCGGCTTAAAATGGCTTGTGAATCAGGCAATTGCTGCATTTGAAATTTTTACAGGATTAAAAATACCAAGTGATTATATTAATCTCTTTAAAGAAGAAAATATTATTTTTAACGCAGAGTTTGATAAAAAAAACAATATAGCTTTAATTGGATTTATGGGCAGCGGTAAAACAGTTGTTGCAGAAAAGCTTGCCCGCTTTTTGGCTGTAGATTTTATAGACACAGACAAAGAAATTGAAAAAAAAGAACAGATGACTATTGCAGATATTTTCGAAAACAAAGGCGAAAATTATTTTCGGCAAACAGAAAAAAGAATTACAGAAAATATTTTTAATAATGAAAAAGGAAAAGTTATAGCTTGCGGCGGCGGTATTGTAATAGAGAGCGAAAACAGGAAGCTGATTGCAGCTAAAAGTTTTCCTGTGTGGCTTATAACTCCGCCGGAAGTATCAGTACAGAGAATCACGGATAATGCCGCGGGAGGTGCAAGACCCCTTTTGAACAAAGAAAATAAATATGAAGAAGCTGGAAAACTTTTTAATGAAAGAATAGATTTGTATGGCATTACATCTTCGCTTATAATAGACTCTTCAAAGAGGAGTGCTCAGGAAACAGCAAGAAAACTTTATGAAGAAGTTAGTTTGGTTTTCAAAAAATAGATCTGCTGCAGCGCCGGAGCTTAGGGCGCCGTCGTCGAAAAGCGCTCTGCAAAGAATTATAGCGCTTACCTGGCTTTCGCAGGCAGAGACCAAAATTATAAATCCTTCTGTAACTTGTAATGATGTTAATGCTGCTCTGGGAATAATAAAAGCTTTGGGAGCAGAGGTAAAAGAAACCGCATCTGCAATTTATATCGACAGCAGAGGAAAAGCAGGGGGGCTTAATGAGCGCCGGAGCAAGGTCAAACTTTTCTGCGGAGAGTCGGCTCTTGCTTTGCGAATGTTTGCTCCAATAGCAGCGCTTTATCCCTGTTCTTTTGAATTTGAAGCAGCAGGCACTTTATCCAGGCGGCCAACAGGCTTTATTGCCAACACCCTTTCCGCATTCGGCATACAGGCATCGGACAACGCAGGCTTTCCTCCGCTGGCTGTTCGCGGGCACGGCTTCGCCGGCAGCAGTGCAAGCGTGTTTGCAGACAGCAGAAGTACAGGCGAGTTCGCAGACAGCGCTTGCTTTGCGCCTGCTTTGCAATGCCGCGGAGCAGCGTGCAGCGCGCCAAGGCACTATGTCTGTGCTGCAGAAATCGATGGCTCTTTGAGTTCCCAAGTTTTAACAGGTCTTCTTTTTGCCTTGCTAACCCTTAAAAAAGATTCGGAAATAAAAGTAAATAACTTAAAAAGCAAGCCATATATAGATTTGACAATTGATCTTGCAGAAAAATTCAATTGCGAAATCGAAAATATCGACTATAACTTATTTAAGATAAGAGGCGGTCAGAAATATAAATCGCCGGGAACTATAGAACCAGAAGGAGACTGGTCTTCTGCGGCTTTTTTGCTTGTTGCAGCAGCTCTTTCAAAAGAAGGCTTTATTGAGATAGATAATTTGGATATAAATTCCAAGCAGGCAGATAAAGCAATTGTTGGCGTGCTTTCTTCTTGTGGTTTAAAAATTGAGTCCAAGTGCAAGACCGGAAATAATTCTGTATTTCTAAAGAGAGTGAATTCTATTTTGCAGGCTTTTGAGTTTGATGCATCTGACTGTCCTGATCTTTTTCCTTCTCTTGTAGCATTAGCTTCCGGTTGCAGCGGTACTTCAATAATACATGGCGCAGAAAGGCTTAAGCACAAAGAATCAAATAGGGAGCTGGCTCTTGTCGAAGAGTTTTCAAAAGCAGGGATAGAAATAAAATCTGACGGAAGAACAATTTCTGTTGCCGGAAGCGAAAAAGGAATACGGAGCTTTAAAGGCAGTTCGCATAACGATCACAGAATTGCGATGGCACTTGCGGCTGCCGCAGCCGCAGGAGAAGCCCAGGTGGAAATTGAAAACACAGAAGCTGTTGACAAATCTTACCCAAACTTTTTTAATGACTTAATGCTTCTGGGAGGGCAGAATGAATAGTTTTGGCAGAGTGTTCAGGGTATCTATTTTCGGAGAGTCGCACGGGAGCGAAATAGGCATTGTAATAGATGGATGCCCTCCTGGTATAACAATAACCGAAAAAGATTTTGAAAAAGATTTACTCAAAAGAAAACCGGGAAAAAGAGGAACAACTTCCAGAAAAGAAAGCGATCTGCCAAAGATTATTTCCGGCATTTACAAGGGAAAAACAACAGGCGCTCCTATTACAATAACTTTTTCCAATGAAGATATTCGCTCTTCTGATTATCAGAAATTTATCGATATGCCAAGACCAGGACATGCGGATTTTACAGCAAAGGTTAAGTATAAAGGATTTAATGATTTTCGCGGAAGCGGTCATTTTTCCGGAAGGCTCACAGCGCCGCTTGTTGCTGCAGGCGTTATTGCAAAAAAGATTTTAGGTAAAATAGAAATTTCTGCTTCTCTTACGGAAGCAGGCGGTGTGCTCGATATAGATGCAGCAGTAAAATCTTCGGAAGAAACCGGGGATTCCATAGGAGGAATCGTTGAGTGCAAAGTTAAAAATTTGTTCCCCGGACTCGGAGAGCCATTTTTTGATTCAGTTGAATCAGTCATAAGTCATATAATTTTTGCAATTCCGGGAATTAGAGGAATAGAGTTCGGCGTTGGGTTTAAAGCAGCCGGCATGAGAGGAAGCGAACATAATGATCTAATTATTTCTGCTGACGGCAAAACCGCAGCAAATAATCATGGCGGCATTAACGGCGGAATTACAAACGGCAATGAAGTAGTTTTTCGCGTTGCTGTAAAACCAACTGCAACAATTTCCGCGGTTCAGAAAACTTATAATTTTAAGACAAATAAAATTGAGGAGCTTGCTGCAGGCGGAAGGCATGATATTTGCTTTGCGCTGCGCGCTCCTCCTGTGGTAGAGGCAGCGGCAGCTATAGCTATTGCAGACCTTTATCTTCTTGGCAAACTATATCAGTAGAAACAAATGGGTGGAGAGATGGGTATTAACGAAATCAGGGAAAATATTGATAGAATAGATCAGCAAATTTTAGAACTTTTAAACGAGAGAATGAAGCAAGCAGTTTTGGTTAGAAAGTTTAAGGAAAAAAGCGAAGATAAAGCGAGGGAATTGGAAGTTTTAAAAAAAGTCGTGCAAACAGGGCGCAGTGCAGGCAATCAGGATTCGCTTCTTGACCCTGCATTTATAGAAAAACTTTATATAATTATAATAGAAGAAAGTAAACGTGTTCAGGATTTATGCACGCCAAACGCATGAAAGAAAACTGTTTAAAAAAATGATGTAATGTCCTCTGCGAAGATGGGAAACAAAACCGAACTTTCTCCGCAAAATCAACATCTGCTGGAATTTATCAGTATAAAATAATATTGCCCTAACTGCGAGAGAATGATAATATCTAGCTCATGAGAAGCACTAAAGTAATAATCAACATAAATAATTTTCTGAGCAACCTTAGAAACATAAAAGAGAGAATCGGGAAGGAGAGAAAAATTTGCATGGCGCTAAAAGCAGACGGCTATGGCCACGGAGCAGAGGCGCTCTCCAAGGCAGCGTTTTCCTCGGGTCTGGCAGACTATGCGGGCATCGCCGCAATAAGCGAAGGAGTACAGCTCAGGGAAAGCGGCATCAAAGAAGACATTTTGCTTTTGAGCCTCGCGCTTGGTGAAGAAGTGCCCGGGCTTTTTGATTACAACATCATTCCTTTTGTTGCAGACATAAGTTACCTGGCGGATATTGCACGCGAGGGCGCAAAGAGAAACAGCGTAAAAACAGTTCATTTAAAAATCGACACAGGTATGAACAGAATCGGGTGCAGGCCCGAAGATGCTTTAAAAATCGTGCAGTTTATCGCAGAAAATAAAAACCTGAAGCTTGGCGGGCTTTGCACTCACTTTCCTGTTTCAGATACGGTCAACTCCGAAGACAGGGAGTTTACCCTGAATCAGATTAAAATATTTAACTCGGTTGTAAACGACATAAGAGAAAAAAAAATCGACACAGGCATTATTCATGCGGCTAACTCCGGCGGGATTCTGCACTACCCTGAATCATTCTTTGATATGGTGCGGCCGGGAATCATTCTCTTTGGCTCCTATCCTGATAATTCGGCGGAAAGAAAAATCGAAATCAAGCCTGTGATGACTTTTGAATCGCGGGTCGTTTTTATAAAAAAAATAAAAAAAGGCGCGCGGGTATCGTACGGTCTTACATGGCAGGCTAACGAAGATACTTTTATTGCTACGGTTCCGGCAGGTTATGCTGATGGGTACAACAGGCATTTGAGCAACAAGGGAAAAGTTGAGATCAAGGGAAAAATCTATCCTGTTGCGGGCAGGGTTTGTATGGATCAGATACTTATTAACCTTGGCACCAGCCATAATATAGAAACCGGGGACAAGGTAATTCTTTTCGGAGGAGACTCGGCGATAACGTGCGAATCTGTTGCTGATTTGTGCGGCACCATACCGTATGAGTTATACTGCAATATAAATAAAAGAGTTCCAAGGATTTCTGTTTAAGGCATACAATTTGGTCTGACTTGCTGATAGGTTTTTAGCTCTACCAGCAACAGCAGCACCTTTGCCTAGTACCCCAAATCCTCTCCGACAAGAAAAACTTTAATGCGATCCGGAATATTGGACTTTCTCGTTATAACTGTATAACTGCAAATACACCCAGGGTCAAAGCAATTTTCGCATATACCGCTCGAAACACATGGTGTTACTTTCGAAAGCCTTATAGCATTAAGCGGAGCAGCATGATTCCTTATACGGGATATTGCTTCTTTTTCATCTGCCGCAACCTTATTAATTCCAGCAATAACAATTACATTTTTCGGACCATAACACATTGCTGCTACTCTATTGCCCCTTCCATCAATATTTACAAGCATTCCATCCAGGGTTATTGCATTAGCGCTTGTAAAATAATAGTCAGCAGAAAAAGACTCTATGTAAAGTTCTGCGAGTTTCTCCGGAGTTTCCGCAGCATCCCGGTCAAGCACTTTGTATTTTCCTTTTCGCAAAAAATCAAGAACTCCTGTTTCGTTAAGCGTCATTGAACCTCCCCATGATACCAAAGAGCCGGCGGGGATTAAATCTTTAAGAAAAGGGATTAGAGATTTGCTGTCTTCAAAATAGTGCCCCTCAATTCCTCTCTGCCGAAAACTGCAAATAAGTTTTCCGGCAATAGCTGCATTGTATGTTTTTTTTACATCCGCATTTCCCATATTTCTTCTCCTTGCTTTGTCTAAAACCCAATATAATTGCCATCGGAAAATTCTGACAGTCGTTTTATCGCATTAGTCCGCCTATAATATATAGTTGATCTCATACCGGCAGTAGCTTCAAGAAATTCCAAAGCATTTATCCTGACAGTGCTTCCTGTATGAGCAGAAACATTTGCTATTGTAACATTAAGAAATTCTGCGTCTACTGTGCCGCCATTAGTAGCTCTTATTTCAATTTGATCCAGCACTCCTCTTATTACCACAGAAGATTCTCTGCCGCAGTTTATAAACAAAGAGCGGGTATTAACAAAAAGCTCAAGAGAGGAGCCTGATTCTGCAGTTACCTCTGCCCTATCGTCAAAAATATTTCTTTGAGTACGAACAAGAGCGCCTGCCGAGACATCAAGTTGTGAAATTGTATTTGAAACACTTAAGGTTACAACAATATTATTACGTGCCTGCAAACCGCTGCCGCTTCTGCGCAAAACCAATGTATCGCCGTTCAAAAAATGTTCAAGTTCACTAATGCTGCCTCTTCTTATATTTATTCTCATACTGTTTTCGGCATTTGTAACAACATGAGAGCCTGGCGGCTCTATTTGAACAGTAAAACGACCGCTGATTTCTATTCTCGAAAACCTGGGAAGCCTTTCAAAATATTCCGTGGCATAACAAGGGACTGCTAGAGTTGCAAATAAAAAAAGAGCTGTAAAAAAAAGTAAAGCACGCATACATCAAAAAAGAAATGAACTTTTTTGTTTTCCTCCTCGCCCTTGTGCTTTATTGCAGCATCTGTTCATGGCACAGAATGCAATATCCTGTTGCAATCAATGATGTACAAATTTTGCTGTTCAGGTTCGATTTTCGTCCAGTTTCGAGGCGAATCTTGCCTTATCATAATATAGTATACACTATTATTATTTATGGTCAAGATAAATTTTACACAGGTTTGATGCAATATGATAATATTTAAACAAATGGAAAATTCGGAAATATGATGAATGAAAAAGATGTAGTCGATTTGCTGAAAAAAACAAAAAATATTGGCATTGATGTGTGGATTGCCGGAGGCTGGGGCGTTGACGCGCTTGTAGGTTTTCAGACACGACCGCACAATGACATCGACATTTTTGTCCAAAAAAAAGATGCAAACGCATTTATAGAAATGATGAATTCGAATGGTTATACAGAAACTAAAATGGAATATAGCACAGATGATCATACAGTTTGGTGCGATAATAATCGCATTATAGATCTCCACCTGTTTGAGTTTGCAGAAGCAGGGACATTGCGTTTTGAAAATGAAACCTATCAATCGAATATCTTTATTGGAAAAGGAATAATCGGCGGAATTGCGGTTTGCTGTTTGACTGCTAAAGCGCAATTAGAATATCATAAAGGTTATGAGTTTAGCGAAAAGGACATACACGATGTTTTATTGCTATGCAAAACTTTTGGACTTCCGGTTCCGGAACAATATGTTGGGAAATAAAAAATGTGGAATAAGAGAGAGTAACAATAAAAAAATATTATAAAAATAAAGTGAGTAAATAATGGCAGAAGCTTTTAAAAACATGTTTAATGAGCAGTTTCTCGGCAGATTAACGAAAACGCTAAAGCGCGTTATTGATTTTGATGAACGCAAGTTTGTATCTCAAGTCATGGATGCTGAATGGAAAAACAGAGAATTTAAGCAGCGGTGTGAGCATATTGCAACTGTTTTGAAAAGTTTTCTCCCGCCGGATTATAAAAAGGCAATAGCAAAAATACTGGAGCTATTAAGTTATGAAACCGTTGCATCTGACGATGATACGCAGTTTGGTTTAATGCTGGAATATGGATGGATTTTGGATAATTTTGTTGAGCAATACGGTTTAGATGATTATCAAGCATCAATTAAAGCAATCGAAAAGATTACTCAATTTACGAGTTGTGAATTTTCTGTTCGCCCTTTTATTATAAAATATCCTGATGAAATGATGAAGCAAATGTTAGCCTGGTCAAAACATAAACATTGGGGAGTAAGGCGGGTTTCGTCGGAAGGCTGCCGGCCAAGACTTCCCTGGGCAATGGCGTTACCGGAGTTGAAAAAGAACCCGGCGCCAATTATTCCGATTCTGGAAAACCTTAAAAACGACCCGCATTTCTTTGTAAGAAAAAGCGTTGCAAATAATTTAAATGACATAGCGAAAGATAATCCCAAAACAGTAATTGAATTGGCAAAAAAATGGCAAGGCGAGTCGGAAAATACAGATTGGGTTATTAAACACGGATGCAGAACGCTTTTAAAACAAGGCAATCCCGAAGTGATGGAGCTATTTGGTTTTGGTTCTGCTGCAAAAAACATCAGTATAGAAGATTTTAAGATTTTAACGCCAAAAGTTAAAGTTGGCAAATCTCTGGAAATTAGTTTTAAACTGGTGAATAACAATAAAAAGAAAGCCAAAGTAAGACTCGAATATGGAATTTATTACCAAAAGGCGAACGGAACTTTATCGAAAAAAGTGCATAAAATCAGCGAAAAAGAATATGCGGAAAATTCGATAACAGAAATTATCCGAAAACACTCTTTTAAAGTAGTAACAACAAGAAAATTTCATCCCGGGCTTCATCAGGTTTCTGTTATAATTAACGGAAATGAATTCGAGAAAAATGATTTTGAATTAATTGAATAGCAATGCTCAATTGTAAATGTATTACGTTTACAATACGATGAGAAAGATAGAGGAGATTATTTTATGAAATCATTTACAAAAGAATTGTGGTTCACCACAAAAAAGAAGCTGGAATTTATCAATATTACCGGAGAAGTTGAGGCTCTGCTTAGGGAGTCGGGCATAAAGGAGGGGCTGTGCCTAGTCAATGCCATGCACATTACAGCCAGCGTTTTTGTTAACGACGATGAGTCTGGGCTTCATCACGACTTTGGTGTGTGGCTGGAAAAACTTGCGCCGCACGAGCCAATATCTTCATACCGCCACAATAATACCGGCGAAGACAATGCCGATGCGCACCTGAAAAGAAGCATTATGGGGCGGGAAGTGGTGGCAGCTGTTACCGGCGGCAAGCTTCACTTTGGTCCCTGGGAGCAGATTTTTTACGGCGAGTTTGACGGGCAGCGCCGAAAACGGGTATTGGTGAAGATAATTGGGGAGTAATGCCAAGAAAAATCAGCATATTTTAGCTCATCTGTGAAGCATACTAAGCGCCGGCGGTAACTGAGGTGATGTCAAAAATTGTTTGCCAATTTAGAAAAACAATGATACTATGATGAATACGATATTTATAAAGTAAAATTTGGGGACGAGGTATTAAAGAATTTTTCCGACAATAATTTTTCTCCGGCAAGTTACCGCGAAGAGGAGTTGTGATGAAAAAAATAAATAATTTTTTTGGGTCTATTGTTTTTGTGATAGTAGCCGGATTGCTTATGACTGGATGTGCCGGCTTTAGAGTGTTTTGGGATACTCCGGTTATTAGATCTGAGAATAACTTATCGTCAGTATTGGCTGGAGGAACTCTCCGGTTTAGTGCAGGGGGCCGTGGTGTAACATGGGCAGTTAGTTCGAACGCTGCCGGCACCGGGGCGGTTGCAGCGGGAACAACTATTGATTCTGCTGGATTGCTTAGGGTAGCGGCTAACGAAACGGCAAGAAGTCTCTTTGTTACTGCAACTTCGGAAAAAGGGAATTCTGCGACAAGAGAAATAAGGGTTACTACTGTAACCGGAATAACCATTAGTCCTGTAAACCAATCTATACTAAGAGGCAGCGCTCTCCAGTTTAATGCTTTGGTTTCTGGTTCCAACAATCCTGACAATATTGCAGCATGGAGGGTTAGTTCAAACCTGGCCGGCACCGGAGCTGTTGCGCTGGGAACTGACATTAATGTCAACGGGCTGCTAACAGTGGCGGCTAATGAAACTGCGCAGATGCTGTTTGTTTTCGCAACATCTGTTGTGGATCCGTCAAAATCCGGCAGTGCGGCTGTTATGGTACTTATTCCAACTGTAACAAGTGTGGTTGTCAGTCCGGTAAACCAGTCTGTTTCAAGAGGTGCGGTATTTCAGTTTAATGCTGCGGTTACAGGTACGAACATTATTGGCGATGCCAATAATGTTACATGGAGAGTTAGCTCGAACGCTGCCGGCACCGGAGCTGTTGCGCCTGGAACCGGCATTAACGCTAACGGACTGCTAGCAGTGGCAGCAAACGAAACTGCGCAAGTGCTGTTTGTTTTCGCAACATCTGCAGTGGATCCCGCAAGGTCCGGCAGCGTTGCTGTTACGATAATTGTTCCTACTGTAGCGAGTGTAATTGTTACTCCGGGAAACCAATCAATATCGCCTGGCGGAATGCTCCAGTTTAATGCCGGAGTTACTGGCAGCAATAATCCAAGCAATGCTGTAACTTGGAGGGTCAGCTCGAACGCTGCCGGCACCGGAGCTGTTGCGCCTGGAACCGGCATTAACGCCAACGGGCTGCTAACAGTGGCAGCAAACGAAACTGCGCAGGCTCTGTTTGTTTTCGCAACATCTGCAGTGGATCCCGCAAGGTCCGGCAGCGCTGCTGTTGCGATAATTGCTCCAGGTACACCGGGTACGCCAGATAGACCAGGCACACCTGGCAGACCGGGTACACCGGGTGCACCAGATAGGCCGGGGACACCAGGTGCGCCAAGCACTCCTGCTACTCCAACTGTTACCGGTATAGTCGTTACACCTGCTGGTCAAACAATACAGGTAGGGAGTCCGCTGCGGTTTACTGCAACAGTTTCCGGCACTAACAATCATAGTACCGCAGTAACATGGAGAGTCAGTTCGAATGCCGCAGGGACAGGGGCTGTTGGAAACGGGACTACCATAAATCCAAACGGAATGCTTACGATTGCAGCAAACGAAACTGCCCCGGCCCTTTGGGTTATAGCAACATCAGTAGCAAATCCCTCGGTATCTGGTTCAGTCACGGTAACAGTAATTAGGAGAGATAATCAGGGACATGGTCAAAACTAGGGAAGCACTGATTAAATTTGACTCTAATCAGTGCTTCCACATTTTTTCTCGTTTTCTTGCAGAAAACTACGAAAAAAGGATAATAAGGTAAAGCT
>WQTU01000098.1 GCA_009786125.1 Spirochaetota bacterium | reverse complement strand
GCAGTGTCAACGAGGACTCTCTGGCGAATCGCAACATCCGCAAGCCTATAGGCTAAATGGCGCCATCAGTAATGGCGGATGGAATAAAATATGACAGCGGGCTATTGACAAACAATATTGTTTTGATAAACTAGAAATAAGAGTGAGATTATAGTGAAATCAGGTAGAAAACTTTTTATTTTATTGTTTAGTGTATTGGTTGCGTCAAATGCATATTCTCAGGAAGTCCGTACTGCAATGGATTTTTTTAACCAGGTGGCAAGCAGATATGCGGCGATTGAGGATTATCAGGCAAATATTACAATAACAAGAGGCAACACGGTAATGACAGGTGTTCTTTCTCACAAGGCGCCTAATTTGCTGCGGATTAATTTTACAAGACCGGAAGATCAGGTTATTGTATTTAATGGGGAAAGACTTGTGGTATTTATACCCAGATTCAGGGTAGTTATGTCGCAGCATACGAATCCAAGGGACCATATCGCGGTCGGAGCTTCACTTGCTACCAGAGACGGGCTTGCGCTGCTTAGAAGAAATTATACTATAGCATTTTTTGAAAGTCCTAACCCTGTTCCGCTTGACAGAGGCGTTCCGGGAAGTGAAATGGTTACAAAGCTTAGGCTTGTGTGGAGATCAACAGAAGAAGGATTTCGTCAGATTGTGCTTTCGGTTGGAGAAAACGGACTTATAAGGCGCTTTGTTGGTACTACGCCTGAAAATGATGTAATACAGTTTGATTTTCTGAATATTGCTGTAAATCAGGGGATACCTGCTGCAAGATTTGATTTTAATCCGCCGCCCGGAGCAAATACTTTTGAAAATTTTTTGTTTGAGCCAAGAAGATAAATTAGATAGATATAAACACAGGAATTAATATGGAATCGATAGGACAGAAATTTAAAGATGCAAGAAAAGAAAAAGGACTGTTTATCGAACAGGTTGCCAGAGAAACAAATATTTCCAAAAGATATATTGAAGCTATAGAAGAAGAAAATTTCGAAGAATTTCCAGGAGAAGCGTATCTTTTTGGATTTTTGCGCTCTTATGCATCGTATCTTGGACTAAACTCCGAAGAAGTTATAAATCTTTATAGAAATACAAAAATACAAGAAGAGCCAATTCCCAACGAGCTTATTGTAAAAAAGCGCTCTTTTCCTGTTTTGCCTGTTGCTATAACCGCAGCAGTTCTTCTTGTTGCGGCAGGCGGAACGTATTTATTTATTAATAAAGACAATTTTTTTGAACCAAGAACAGCTGTAACTCAAAATAGAAATAACGGGGTTTTTACTGGTTCTGAATTTGAAATGAACACTGCCTTTATGGAGAGGCGTTTTGCAAGAGGAGATTCTGTTATTGTAAGGTCCGACGGCGTTCCTCATAGAATTATTATAAGAGAGACTTCGGGCGAAAAGGTATTGCTCGAATTCCCTTTGGGAACTGTTGAGCTTGCAGAAGGGGAAGAAGTTTTACTGGATATTACCGGGGACGGGAATAATGATATACTAATTGCAGTACGGGGTATTGGCGCAGCGGGCAGAAGCGCTGTATTAAAGTTTGACAGAAATGTAGAAGCGCCGGCAGCAGCAGAGCCCGAAATTACTGCTGCTACGGCTGCTGCTGCCGTAACTCCTGCTGTAACCACGCAAGCCGCAACAATTGCAGCAACAGCGGTGGTGGCTCCTGCTGCAGCCGTCGCACCGGCTGCACCACCTGCAACGGCGCCTGCTGCGCCAGCGGCAACTGCTGCAACGACACCCGCTGCAGCTACAACTGCGAGACCGAGAGGCGAAGCTGTTATACTTGAATCTGCAACTATGCAGCCTTTTCAGGTAAATCTTAATTTTAGAAGAGCAGGCTTTGTGAGATACGAGGCTGATAACGGAGCAAGGGTAGAGAGATTTTTCAACAGAGGCGAGACTTTCAGTCTTGATGTTTCAAGAGAGATAAGAATCTGGGTTTCCAATGCGCAGGCAGTGTCTGCTACCATAAACAATATTGAGCACAGTTTTGGAACTCCGGGAGCTGTATCTGCACAAACAATAGGCTGGAGTACAAGTCCGTCCGGCGGGTATGTTATCAGATCAGTGCCTTTTAACTAAGGACCCGCTGATTTATTCAATCGAGAATAAATCAGCCTTACCTTATTATCCTTTTTTCGTAGTTTTCTGCAAGAAAACGAGAAAAAATGTGGAAGCACTGATTAGAGTCAAATTTAATCAGTGCTTCCCTAATTGACGTGCGAGGGTCGTGTTGACGCCGAAAGCGGGCAAAAAATTGATCTCTAAAAATTTTTTTGTAGAAAATCTTGGCTGCGCTAAAAATCAAGTTGATGCCGAGACAATAATCACATTTCTTAACAATAAAGGCTGGGCTTACACATCTGCCAATGAAGCAGATATGATAATTATAAACAGCTGCGGTTTTATAAATCCTGCCAAAGAAGAGTCAATTAATACTGTAATCTCATTCAAGCAGCAATATCCGGATAAAAAAATTGTGCTTGCAGGCTGCCTTGCTCAAAGATACGGAGAAGAACTTGCAGACTCTCTTACAGAAGCAGATGCCATATTTGGCAATAAAGCTCTTCATGAAATTGCAGATGTAATAGATGATTTTATAAATGGCTCAAGAAAAATCCATATCCCGGCAGCTCCAGAAGAAGCGCATTCCGGGGAGTCCGGCGAGCGCGACAAGCTTAGCAAGTCCGGCAGTTCCAGCAAGGCAGGCATTCACGAAAAAGTTTTAAAAAACTCCAAAAGAATTTCCCTCTCTTTTCCCGGCAGCGTTTATGTAAAAATTGCCGAAGGATGCGGCAACAATTGCACATATTGCGCAATTCCTCTTATAAGAGGAAAGCTCAAAAGCAGAAAATCCAAAGAAATTATCGATGAAATTAAAAAAATTATTGACCAGGGCTTTTTCGAAATAAATCTTGTTGCGCAAGACCTTGCTTCTTATGGAAACGATACGCGCCCGCAAGGCAAAGAAAACCTTACAACTCTTCTTGAAAAAATAAGCAGTCTAAGCGGAAAAATTTGGATACGGCTTTTGTATATGCATCCGGATCATTTTAACCCTGCAATTTTTGAAATAATGAAGGCAGATAAAAGAATTATCCCCTACTTTGATATCCCGTTCCAGCATGCTTCGGAAAATATTCTAAGAAAAATGGGAAGAACAGGAAATTTTTCCTCTTATCTAAAACTTATAGAAAATATCAGAATAAATATTCCCGAATCTGTTATAAGATCGACATTTCTTCTTGGGTTCCCCGGAGAGGAAAAAAAAGATTATCTGCTTGTTGAGGAGTTTTTAAAAGAAGCCAGGCTTGACTGGGCAGGTTTTTTTCCCTACTCAAGAGAAGAAAATACTTTGGCATTTAATATGGGACTGGAGCATGAAAATTTAGCCCTCGCCAAAGTAACGCCCAAAAGAATTCGAAAACTTCAGGAGCATCAGACTGAAATAACAATGCAGAATCTTGCAAAATTTGCAGGAAAGACCCTTGAGATTCTCGCAGAAGAGGAGTTTCCGGAAGAAAATATTGTTCTTGGCAGAGGTTATATGAATGCGCCTGATGTAGATGGCGCTGTTATAATTCACACTAACGGGAATATTAAGCCCGGCAAAGTTGTAAAATGTAAAATCGCAAAGCAAAACTACATTGATCTTGAAGCGGTTCCTGTGTAATTTTAAATATAGAAGTCAACGGGGTAAAAATGGAAAATGTATTTTCAAACGAAAAGGATCACGGTGTTTTTTCCTGGGCTAATCTTGGCGATATAAAAAAAGGCCGCGGCGCTTTAGGCGATGAAATGCCGGTACTGGTTTACAGATTAATGCAATTTACCATGCTCGATGTACTAACTCGCGAGTTAGGCAAGGAAAAAGCAAAGCATTTCATACGCGAAGCAGGTTACATTGCAGGAAAAGAGTTCACGCAAAATGTAATGGATATATCAGTGTCTCTTGACAAATTTGTTGCTAATTTGCAAAAAGCCTTGCAGGAGTTAAAAATAGGAATTTTGCGCATAGAATCTCTTGATGAAGCTACGGGAGAGATCATGCTTACAGTGGCAGAAGATCTGGATTGCAGCGGGCTTCCGATTACCGGCGAAGCTGTTTGTAACTATGATGAAGGATTTATTGCCGGCATTCTTGAGGCATATACAACCAAACCTTATGCAGTGCGTGAAATAGATTGCTGGGCTAATGGCAGCAGGGTATGCCGATTCAGATGTACAGTCAAATAAATTGAAAAATATATGAAGTGTAATGACCACATTGAGTGAATTCGGATGCCCTCCTAAAGTTTAATTTGGGTAACATTTTTCATGAGGCAATGCGGCTACTTCAAAAAAATAAAACAATGGAATATAATTATGAAATTAACATTTATTAAAAGACTTGGTTTGCTCTGGAAAAACATCATTTTAATGATATTAGGAATACTGATGTTTTTCTATTTTGCTAGAATTTTAATTTTAACGGGAAGATTTGATGTTTTTAATTTTTTAGCAAGCTTAACTGGTTTTTTTATGGTAATTTTGTCTTTTAAGCTTAATTCACTTATTGTTTTCATAAAAAAATGCCCGAAATTAATTCAATATACATTGAAAGTCTTATTTGCCAGTTTTTTAATATCATTTGTAATCTGTCAATCATTGATAATATATGGAATGCGTGAAACGCCGAAACCTGGAGCGGATTATATTATTATTCTTGGCTGTCAGGTTATTGGCGAATATGCTTCCGTACCATTACTAAGCAGAGGTTTTACGGCAATTAGATATTTATACAGAAATCCAGAAACAAGAGTTATTGTAACCGGCGGACAAGGACCAGGCGGCAATATTTCTGAAGCTGAAGCCTTGCGGCGATTATTACTGGAAAACAGAATAGATAGGGATAGGATACTAATGGAAGACCGCTCAACAAACACAATGGAAAATTTAATTTTCGCTAATGAATTGTTTAATTTATTGGATAAAAATATAGTAATAGTAACCTCTGATTATCATATATTTAGAGCGTTATCTATAGCAAGAAGATTAAATTATCAAAATGTATCTGGTCTGCCAAGCAGAAGCCGTCCAAGAGCTTTGCCTGCCTTTTTACTGCGCGAATATCTGGCAATAATACATAATTTGATTTTTAGAAGAATATAGAAAACATGGCATGAATCGACGGCGTAAAAAACAAAATCGACCCTAAAAAAGAAGGCTATGGTCCATACGATTTCAACTTTTACAATCTTCCAAAAGAAAAACAGGCAAAGCTAAAGTTTTATCCGGCTGTGCAAATTAATGAAAGTTTCGTAACCCGGCCTCCCGCGCCCAGCGCATGGCCTGGTTGAACTCTCTTTGCGTAATACGCCGGTCCAATGGCGGATGATAACGCGCCATAAATTCGGGTCTATACTGTGCCATAATATTAACATGAGTATCTGCCCCAAGCTCATCAACTACCCAGCGTGCAAATTTATCGGTGCCTGCTGCATTTTCCGGTAATACAAGGTGACGAATCAAAAGTCCCTGGTTTGCAATGCCGTCGACCACCTTAAGCGTTCCAACTTGCCTGTGCATCTCTTTGATTGCTGCGGCAGTATAACGCGCATAACCTGGCGCGTCTTTTAAAAAAGGCGCGGCAAATTCGCAGTCTTGAAACTTGAAGTCCGGCTGATAAACATCAACAATACCGTCAAGCAGTTGCAGCACTTCAACTGTTTCGTAACCGCTGGTGTCATAAATTAATGGTATGTTCAACCCTTGCTCAATGGCAAGGCGGAGCGCAGTAACCATGTGGGGCACTATATGCGTGGGTGTGACTATGCCAACATTGTGGGCGCCCCTTTGCTGGAGCTCAAGCATCATGTTGGCAAATTCTGCATGAGAGGTCTGTCTTCCTTTGCCATGATGAGCTATTTGCCAATTCTGACAAAAAATGCAGAGCAGGTTGCAGTTAGAGATGAAAATTGACCCTGCTCCGCCGCTGCCTACGATCACCCGTTCTTCGCCCCATGTAATTTGAGAAGAAGCAACCCTAAGGGTATGGTCGGTACTGCAAACAGCCATCTTGCCTGCCATGCGGTTGACCCCGCACATACGCGGGCAAAGGCTGCAATTTTCCATCTTTTTCCATAGTTCTCTTTCGCGGTGTTCAAGTTCGCCGCTGGCTGCAAGATCAAGATACTTAGGTCTATATTTATTCCCGTGCTGATTGGTGCTTGGTGTGTTGCGCGGCTCCAGCGTACCATCGACCAAAGTGCGCAAACCACAGCCGCTAAACGCTGTAAGCCCCGCAGCTGCGAGACATGTTTTTATAAATTTTCTTCGTGTCATATCATACGCTCCTATACTGAAAATATTATCGCCTCTCTTTCGAGAATAATACCATTCTGGAAAATTTGCAAGAAATCAAAAAACTGATTTTTCAAATTGCAAAAAAGAGATTTTTAAGATATAAAAAGAGCAATCAGAAACAACATGAACATACACTCTGGATTGGAGCAATATCTCGAAAGTATAAGAGAAGGCATAAAAAAGCTCAAAGAATATAGTGCCAAAGAACTGATTCTTCTCCATCATAATGATTCTGATGGAATTACATCAGGCGCAATATTGCTCAAAGCATTTCAAAGAGCAGGGTACAATGTTAAGAGATTTTCGCTCGAAAAACCATATCCTGCTCTTCTCGAAAAACTATTTGAGCAAAACGCCTGGAAAATAATAGTATTTGCTGATTTTGCAGCAAAAATTGCTCCGCTCATATCCAGACTCAACAAAGGGAAAAACCTTGTTATTATTCTTGACCACCACAAGGCAGAAGAATCCGAAGATGATTTGGTAATAAACCTTGTTCCGGATTTTTTCGGGCTCAGAGGCGACAGAGATATTTCTGCTTCCTGCGTCTCTTATTTTTTTGCAAAAGAACTTGATGATGCAAACAAAGAGCTTGTTCACATTGCTGCTTTTGGCGGAATCGCAGATTTTTACTATATCGATAATCAGGTGCATTCTTACAACAGGCACTGCCTTGAAGATGCTGTTAACGCAGGCCTAATGAGAATCGAAAAAAACGCAGTTGCCGAGGCAGGGCAGGACACAGAGCAGTTTTTTATAAAACTTGGCGAAAAAAAGGTCAATGTTAATAATTTTTATCCTATGATAGATATTGCTGGCGGCGTTGGTTTTTATGATGGCGGAGTTGATCTTGCAATATCTGTTTTTCTTGATGGCTTAACAGAAGAAAAGCTCTTAAAACTGGAAGATTATAAAAAAACAAAAGACACCCTGTTTAATGCAGAGTTGGAAAGAGTTAAAAAAAACAAGCTTAATGATACAGGAAATATTCAGTGGCTTGATGTAAAAGATCGCTTTTCTCCAATGGGAGTAAAAATGATAGGTCTCTTTCTTAAAGAAATTGTAAATATGGATTTTATTGATCCCAATAAATATCTTGCGGGATTTATGCTCGTTCCGGACAATGTTCCGGGATTTGGGGACATAAAAATCGGACATACAAAAGTTTCGATGAGAAGTTCCCGCAAGCTATCAGCAGAAATAATAGATAAAAAAATGCCCGGAATGAACGAGTTTCTTCCGGAGGCTACAAATAATCTGGGCGGATTTGCCGATGCTTGCCACACAGTATCTGCTGCAACCACGATTGATGCGGGTAAAGAAAAAGAGCTTATGCTGGAGGCTCAGAGAGTTCTCGAAATCAGGATGAAGGGTATTATACAGCACGATGGCGGCTAAATTTTTGATAAAAAGATATACAAACTTTTGAGGACTACTTCGCTAAATTATTGACTCTTATAATATCATGTGCAAAAATATTATGATAAGGTAAAAGTTAAATTGCTAAGATTGGATGCGTTCTTGCAAACTTTCTCCGGTTTCCAAAAGACCGACTACTCTATCTTATTAACATATTTTGTAGTTTTAAATGTAAGGAATTATTATGGAGCTAAAAAAATCTGAAAGGCTTAAGTCTGTAAATTATGCAATAAGAGGTCCTGTTTATGATGCGGCAATTAAGCTCGAAAAAGAAGGACAAAAAATATTAAAAATGAACATTGGCAACCCGGCAGTGTTTGGGATTGACACAAGCAATGTTATAAAAAGCGCTATAGCGCAGCGTATTGACGAAGCGCAAGCCTACTGCCATTCGCAAGGAATTGTCGAAGCGAGGGAAGCTGTAAAAAAATATAATCTCGACAAAGGAATAAAAGGAACAACCGAAGATGATATTTTTCTGGGCAATGGAGCAAGCGAACTCATAACAATGTCGCTTCAGGCTTTGATAAATCCCGGGGACGAGGTTCTTGTTCCTGCGCCGGACTATCCGCTCTGGACAGCTTCTGTAAATCTTGCGTCCGGAAACCCTGTTCACTATATATGCGATGAAAAATCAGACTGGAACCCCGATATCGCAGATTTAAAGAAAAAAGTTACAAAAAGAACAAAAGCTATTGTAATTATAAACCCAAACAACCCAACAGGCAGTGTATATAAAAAAGAAGTTATTGAAGCAATTGTAGAGATATGCAGGCAAAATAATCTTGTTCTCTTTTCCGACGAAATCTACGACAGGGTTATTTATGATGATAAAACACACATATCACCTGCTGCTCTTGCAGATGATATTCTTGTAATAAATTTTAACGGACTCTCAAAAGTATTCAGGGCATGTGGCTTTAGGCTTGGCTGGATGATTTTGAACGGCAATAAAAAAGGAGCATCTGATTTTGTTGATGGGCTTAAAGTTCTTTCAAGCATGAGACTTTGCAGCAATGTTTTTGCACAATTAGGGGTAAAAGCAGCAATTGAATTGGATAATTCGATTGAAGCCCTTGTTAAGCCCGGCGGCAGGCTTAGGGAGCAAAGGGATATTGCATGGAAATTGCTTAATGATATTCCGGGCATAAGCTGTGTTAAAGCAGAGGGCGCGCTTTATATGTTCCCAAAGGTGGATATCAATAAATTCGGGATAAAAGATGATGTTAAATTTATTCTTGATGTTCTAAACACGAAAAAAATTCTTTTTGTCGAAGGTACCGGATTTAACTGGAAAGCGCCGGATCATTTTAGGATTGTTTTTCTGCCGGAAGTCAAAGAGTTGGAGTATGCAATAGGACAACTTAAAAGTTTTCTTGCAACATATAAACAAGGCTGATTTTTAATAGCTTCAAAAGAAGAAAAAGGGCGAGTTTTGTATAGCAATGAACTTAAATATGTAAAAATTTACAAATGGCTTAAAGATCAGATTGAAACTGAAAAAATAAAGGTCGGAGAAAGACTTCCCACAGAAGAGAGTATTGCTGCAAGTTTTGGCATTAATAGAATGACTGTAAGACAAGCGCTGGATCAATTTGCTGTCAAAAAAATGATTATAAGAAAAAGGGGCTATGGAACTATTCTTGTAAGAAAAACCCCGCAGGATTACATTTGGCATTTTAATAATATATCAAGTTTTACAGAATCTATGGAAAAAAGCGGAATTGAAGCTTATACAAAAAGCGAAAAGATGGAAGTAATAGAAGCAGATGCCCGGGTAAGAAAATTTCTGAATCTTTCTGACGATTTAAGGGTTATTTATTCACTTAGAGTTAAATATGCAGAAAATGAACCTGTTTGTATTGAAAAAAGCTTTTTGCCGTATGAAAAATTTAAAAAACTACTAAACACTGCTATAAAAGGTTCGCTGTACCGCGTTCTTATAGAAACATTTAATACACATCTTGTAAAATCTACACAATATTTAAGCTCAGTTCTCTCCGGAGACCAGGAAATGGAGCTTTTTAGCTTAAATAAGCATATTCCATGTTTATTAGTCGAAAGCTTGTCTTATGACTCCAATAATATTCCTGTTGAAGTCCTTTATTCTTGTTTTAGGGGTGATAGATATAAATTTAAGATTGACTCCGGAGAATATATACCAAAAAAATAGAACAGAAGAATCTTCTTCTGTTCTATTTTGAAAAGTGAAATAAAAGGTATACATTGCAAAACTACCGCAGGGCAAGTGCACTCCGCGTCGCTAGTGCGTACCCTTTTGTTTGTCTCCTTACTTGGTCACACCCGCACAGGGGTACTTTGTGAGCAAGCATAGCTTGCTCGCGACCCTCGCTCGTCGACAAATAAAAAATTAGTGACTCTCAACAAAACGCTGGTAAACGCTTCTTGCTTGTCCAAGACCAGGAAGAGTCTCTGTGTAAAATCCTCTTTCTATAAGCATTGCGTTAAGTTCATAAATAGCTAATGCTCTGCCCCATGGTTCTACCATTTCGTCCATGCCTAATGCCAATGCTTGTGCTCTGAAGTATCTAACTTCTGCTAAAAGAGCAATAGCTTCGTCTCTATCTGGGTTTACTTCTTCTCTGGCACATGAAAATGTTAAGCCAACAAAAAGAGCAACAATACAAATAAGAGCAACGAGTAATACATTTTTTTTAACCATATTTTTTCTCCTCTTAATTTAAAAAAAGAATTGATAGTAAACAAAATCTTTTTAATATAAATTATCACTTAAAGTAACAATTTATGCAAGTAAAAATTCAAACAAGTTCTTCATTTAATAGCTCCTGGCAGCAAGATTAAACTTTCTGCCAGAAAAAAGCTAAAATTATGAATTATATTTTACCGGAACAGCAACTCCGAACTCTTTCATTGCATCTACAAGAACTTTAAAAGCATATCTTATGTCATCTGCATTAAGTGAACCAAGGTTACAAATTCTAAAGTTTTCAAGTCCTGCAAGCTTTCCAGGATAGATTGTTATACCTCTTGCATAGAGGTAATCATGAATTTTGTCAAAATTGAAATTAGGATCATCCGGGCTTTGGAGTGAAGTAATAAATCCAGCTTGTTTTTCCCATGGAACAATACTTCTGAAGCCAAGTTTTTCCATTTCTTCTTTAACAGCCTTCCACCCTGCCAAAAATCTTTCATATTTTTTCTGAGGACCTTCTTCAAAGTGCTCTTTAATAGCCTGTTGGAGTGAATACATAATCTGAACAGGCGGTGTAAAGTGCATTTGGTTATTTTTCTTGAAGAAGTCGTACTGTCTCCAAAGGTTTGTATAGTATGATCTTGGTTTGTAATCTTTAGTTTTTTCTATTTCTGCTCTTTTTCCAGTAATCCAGGATATTCCAGTATAAGCATTAAGACCTTTCTGAGAAGAAGCCATAACAAAGTCCATATTTTCTTCTTCCATGTCAAATGGAAGAACACCGAGTGTTGATATTGTGTCTACTGTAAATACCTTGCCATATTTTTTTGCAAGAGCGCCAACTTCTTTAACCGGGTTAAAAATACCTGTTGCAGTTTCCTGATGCGTAGTGTAAACCATGTGAACATCCGGATTTGCTTTAAGAGCTTCTTCAATTTTTGCAAGATCAAAGGATTCAAGAAGACCAAATTTAACTTCAACAACAGGAACTCTTGCCATAGTAGCTGCGTCGATTGCTCTCTGGCTGTATGCTCCATTGTTTATAACAAGAATCTTTTTTCCGTCCGGAACAAGAGAGCTTGTTGCTACGTCGATAATAATAGTTCCAGACCCGGCGAAGAGTACTGTTTCATAATCAGCAGTATTTTTGGTTACAACTTTTGTAAGACCTGCCATTACTTCTCTTGTCATAGCAGCAAATTCTTCTTCTCTGTGACAAATATCATCCTGTAAAACTGATAATTTAACTCCTTCTGTTGTTGTCGAAGGACCTGGGTTTAAAAGAATAGTTCTTTTTAGTGTTTTAGAAATTTTTACTTCTTTAAGTGCCATTCTGATTTCTCCTTTGAATGTCTTGGTTTTATATTTACTTGCATTTTAAACATAATAAAGAATAATAGTCAACCTGGACTTGCTTATATTTGTCTTGAAACTGAAAAGCTATGAGAAATAGTTATGAATTTTGTTCTATGTCTAACTAAAAATAATGAATTTTGAATAAATTAAGAAATATTCAGAATTATAAAAATAAGTGATAAAGAATATAAAAAAATCTTGACAAAATATGATAAAAGAATAGAAAATAGACGATGTATCTAAATTTTTTTTTAAGATAATTTTGGCATAATAATATTGCGCTCAACATTATGATTGCAATTGCGGCTGTCAGATACAATAGAATAAAAATTTGGAGGGGATTATTTTTAGGGAAACACTAATTAATTCATAAAGCTGATAGAAAATAAAACTATCAAATACTGAATTAATCATCGGTTCCTTAGTTATGCTTTTTCTTTGGTTCAAAGAAAATAAATTATATTAAAAAATATAATAAATTTTAAAGAAAGGAAAAAACTAATGAGTGAAGATGTTAAGTTCGGTACAACAGCCGAAATGACTGAAGAGGAAAAAAAAGCAGCTCAGGAAATTGAAGAAAGAGCTCGGGAGGTTGAAAGAGCAACTTCCGGAAAAAGAGATCTCTCGGTGATAAGCTTGCAGATTGTAGCTGTTATTGCAGCGTTTTATTCTGTTTTCCAGATTTTTAATGTGTTTGCAGGATTTACAGCTCTTAGACAGAGATCTATCCACCTTGCTTTTGCAATGATAATTTGTATAATTAAGTTTTCTGCAAATAAGAACAAGGGTCTTAAGGAGCCGTGGCTCCCGTATATTTTTATGGCTGTAGGCTTTTGGACAGCAATAACTCTTTCGTTGACTATAGGAACATTCAGCGCTACAGGAATAATTATTCTCCTGGTAATAATGGCTGCTTTTTATGTCAGCAGAAGGTGTACCGAGAAATGGAGAATTAAAAAAGGCGAGAACCATGAAACAGGTCTTATTTGGTATGATTATGTATTTATGGCTTTTGCGGTAATTGGATGTTTATATATTGCTATAGGTGCAGACTATATCTTATCAAGAGCTGGTATAGTTTATATCAGAGACCAGGTTATTGGATTTTTCCTTATTTTAGCTGTATTTGAAGCAACAAGGCGGTCTATCGGACATATCCTCATGTTCATAGGTATGGCAATGCTTTTCTATTGCGGATTCGGATACTTTTTCCCGGGAATTTTCTGGCATCCTGGCTTTAATGTTATGATGGTTATAAGACACTTTGTTCTTACAGACTCAGGAATCTGGTCTGCGCCGCTTGGGGTATCTGCGAGTTATATTGCGGGATTCTTGTTACTTGGTGCATCTCTCCATGCTTCCGGGCTTGCAGAGGTTATGCTTAGAGCTGCGAGAGGTATTTTCGGAACAATGGTCGGCGGACCTGCGAAGATGACGGTTATTGCAAGTACTATGTTCTCTCTTATAAGCGGTTCTTCAACGTCAAACGTTGCTACAACAGGTCCAGTAACAATACCGCTTATGAAAAAGACAGGGGTTCCGGGGCATCTTGCTGCGGGTGTTGAAGCAACTGCGTCTCTTGGGGGACAGATTACTCCTCCTGTAATGGGCGCTGTAGCTTTTATTATGGCAGAGTTCCTTGGTGTATCTTATCTTGAGGTATGTTTGGCAGCAGCTCTTCCTGCACTGCTTTACTATACTTCCGTATATTCAATGATTCACTTTGAATCACACAGAATAGGCGCTATTGGTCTTAAGAAAAGCGAGATTCCGCCATGGAAACACTACACGCTGTCGCGTATTTATTTATTCGCACCAGTTTTTATTCTTGTAGGTTTTCTTATTGCCGGTTTTACGCCGCCAATGGCAGCTTTCTGGGCATTTATTACATGTTGTATACTTGCAATGTTTAGAAAAGATACAAGGCTTAATCCTAAAAAGTTTTTTAATGTACTTAGTACAGCAGGGCAGACGCTTACAGTAGTTGCTATTCCATCGGCAGTTGCCGGGTTTGTAGTTGGTACAGCAACTCTTACTGGTCTTACTCCAAGAGTTGCAGCAGTAGTCTATGTAATTGCGCAGGATAGATTTTTCCTCACGCTTGTTATTACACAGCTAATGTGTCTTGCTATTGGTATGGGTGTACCTACAGTTGCTAACTATATTCTTATGTATATTATTACAATTCCAATTATGATAAGCGTTGGTGTACCGCCAATGGCAGCGCACCTTTTCTGCTTCCACTTTGGACTTATGTCTGAGATTACTCCGCCTGTTGCAATTACGTCGTATACTGCCTCGGCCATTGCGGGGGCCAAGTTCTGGCCAACAACATTCGCTGCTACAAGACTTGCGGCAGTTGCTTATGTTGTGCCTTACTTCTTTGTATTTAACATTGACCTCTTATTGGGACAGACACCTTTCCGTCCTTGGCTATTTGTGGTTGTACTCACGGCAATATTTGGTACCGTCGTCTTTGCCTCGGTGATGGCGGGATACCAAAAGAGAAAACTCTTTTGGTGGGAACGAGGTGTAATTTGTGTTGCAGCGCTCTTTTTGATAAACCCGGTATGGTACTGGACTCTTATGGGTACTGGTTTATTCGGAATAATGCTTGCTTGGCAGTTTATTTACAAAAAAGAGCCAAAAAGTTATGTGAAAGGACCAGTAGTAGACTATACTAAAGAGACTGGATAAAGAAGTTAATATTCGCCGACGAAACGCGCAAGCGTAAATCGCAGGCGAATATTTTAAAAAGTTTGAGTATTGTTAAAATAAAAAAAGCTGCTTCTTGCAAAAGGAGCAGCTTTTTTTTGAATTGGATTTTAGCTTGGAGTAAAGTGCGGCTAGTCAGAAGCCGGCTCTCACAAGGGCTTTTAACCTTTAGGAAAAGTTTTCTTTTATGTAATTTACGCCGTTTCGGAAAATTTTTATACCTTCGGCTTCCAGTATTTGTTCGGAAGACCACTTTGGGTGATTTTCCGGGAAGATAAAAACTTCGGGGTGGGGCATGAGTCCAAAAACGCGGCCGGTTGTGTCTGTAATACCTGCGATGTTGTTTACGGAACCATTAGGGTTTCTCGTAAGGTATCTTACAGCAACCAGTTTGTCGTTCTCTATTCTTTCGAGAACTGCATCCGAAACTGCTATAAAGCAGCCTTCTTCATGTCTTATCGGAAGATCCATCTCATCAAGGCCTTTTGTCCACACGCATCTTGATTCTTTATTAAACGAGACTTTAAGCCAACTGTTTTCAAAAACACCGGTGTCATTATGAATAAGAGCAACTTCGGGAGAGCAGCTTCCGCTTAAGTTTGGAAGAAGCCCCAGTTTTGCCAAAATCTGAAAACCATTACTAATTCCGATTATAAGCTTTCCGCTGGCTACAAACTTTTCAAGCTCTGCTCTAAGGCTTTTTTCAAGCATTCGCGCAAATACAAACCCTGCGCCCAGATGATTGCCGAACGAAGCTCCATCCGGAAGTGCCAATATGTGATAATTGTGGATCAGCGCAGGTGAGTCCATAAAATCCTGAATATGTACTTTTTCTGCAGCAGCTTCGGCAAGAGAAAAAGCTTTTTCCATTTCCCTTTCTGCATTGATTCCAAACCCTGTTATAATTGCTGTTTTTATAATCATTTAAAAATCCTCTCTCTTCCATGCTTCGGCGATTTTGCTTACCGGCATATCTACAACATAATTCCTGTCTCTTGTAATTTTAAGGACAGGATCTTTTGTTGTGCTGCCAATTTTACATACAGAATAACCATGCATAATATCTTCAAATTCTTTGATATTGTCCGGCTTAATGGTAGCGATAAAACGCGAAGGAGTTTCGCAAAAAAGAATCCTTGCTGTTTCCGTATTTTTATCTGTTCCAGGAAGCATATCAATAGAAATATCTGCACCAAGATCGCCCCCAAGACAGGATTCTGCCAATGCAATCGCAATTCCGCCGTCAGATATGTCATGACATGATTTTACAAGCCCCCTGGATATTGCTTTACTAAGCGCTGTATAAAGCTTAAAAGCATTGTTTATATCAGGCATGGGCGCTTTTCCAAGATTCATCCTTGCTAATTTTTCAAGAGATGTTCCGCCAAGCTCTCCGTTTGTATTGCCTATTATGTAAATGAAATCCCCTTCATCTTTGAAATCTGTAGTAACAGCCTTTTCAAAATTATCTATTATGCCTATGAGAGAAATTAAAAGCGTGGGTCTTACTGAGACTTTTTTGCCGTCAATTTTTGCATCGTTTTTCATGGAATCTTTTCCGGAAATAAGAGGCAGCGAATAGCCTATTGCTGCATCGTAAAGCCCCTTACATGCCCGTACGAGTTGTGCAAGCTTATATTTTCCATCTGGAGTAGATTCCGACTCAATTGGATCCGGCCAGCAAAAATTATCCAGAATTGCAGCATATTCAGGGTTACCGCCCTGCGCAATGTGCGCTCTAAAAGCTTCGTCAACAGCGCACGCTGCCATATTATATGTGTCTCTATCCCCATAGCGAGGGCATATCCCATGCGTAACCGTAATACCCCTTTTTGAAGTAAGAACAGGTCTGATTACAGCTCCATCCGAAGGTGCATCGCTGTTTTTTCCTGTAAATGGTTTTACAACAGACCCGGCGCCTGCTTCGTGATCATATTGTCTTACAAACACCTCTTTTGATGCTATATTTGATTCATTAAGAAGTGTTTTAAGTATTACATTGCAATCAAGCTCAGGCAAAGGAATATCAGCAGTTTCCGGTCTCTGCCACTCAGCCTTTAACCGCATTTCCGGATTGCCTCTGTGCAGAAACTCCAAAGAAAGCAGGCCTGCTCGCTCATTCCCAAACCTTATGTCCACAAACCCGGAATTTGTGAATTCTCCAACAACAGTTGCTTCAACTCCGCGTTTCTTTGCAAGCTCCAAAAACTCCTCGATTTTATCAGGACTTACAGCAAGACTCATCCTCTCCTGAGATTCTGATACAAGAATTTCCCACGGAGCAAGCCCGTCATATTTAAGAGGGCACTTGTGCAGATCAATCCTCACCCCGCCGCAATACTCTGCCATTTCGCCAAGCGAAGAAGAAATTCCGCCGGCGCCATTGTCTGTAATTCCCTTGTAAAGCCCCGCATCCCGTGCTTCGAGAAGAAAGTCGAGCATAATTTTCTGTGTCATCGGGTCGCCCATGACAACAGCAGCAGGAGTCCCCTCTTCCATAGCTTGCGAAGAGAGCGTTGCTCCGTGGATACCATCTTTGCCTACTCTGCCCCCTGCCATTACAGCAAAATCGCCCGCATCAATGTGTTTTATCCAGCTCCCTTCGCCGGCGATTTTATACGGAAGAATTCCGCCTGTTCCGCAAAAAACAAGCGGTTTTCCTATAAAACTTTCGTCAAAAAGCAAAGCTCCTGCAACAGTTGGGATTCCGGACTGATTTCCGCCGTCCTTAACTCCCTGGTGCGCCCCTTTTAGTATTGTTCTGGGGTGGAAAAGCCCTTCCGGGATTTTGGATTCGTGAGTTTCTACTTCGCCGACACAAAGAACATTTGTATTAAAAAACGGGCGCGCGCCTTTGCCTGTTCCCATAATGTCCCTGTTTACGCCAAGAACACCTGTAATTGCTCCGCCGTAAGGGTCAAGCGCAGATGGAGAGTTGTGGGTTTCCACTTTAAAGCAGACAAGGTTTTCGTCATCAAAATCAATAACCCCCGAATTATCGTGGAACACAGATTTTAAGAACGGTCTTTTTTCGGAAAGCTCCTTTGTTGCCTTTTTGATATAGGTCGAAAAAACTGATTTTATATTTTCCGTTTCTCCGGTCTCATTATCTTTGTATTCAATAGTAGCCTGAAAAATTTTATGCTTGCAGTGCTCGCTCCAGGTTTGGGCGATCATTTCAAGCTCCGCATCTGTTGCATCCTGCCCGATACCAGCCTCCAGTCTTGCTCTTGCTGTATTTTCATCTGCAAAATAATTTTTTATTGCATTCATCTCATCGAGCGAAAGAGCAAGAAACTTTTTTTCCGATATTTCTTTGAGTTCTTTTTCTGCCATCTGATGGATTGGAATTTTTTCTATAACAGCATTGCTTTGTACAACTTTATATGGATAAACAGTGGGCAATGGATGGTTTTCGAGTGCATCGAGTCCTCCATCACGAAATTCCAGCACCTGCACAACCGGGTTAAAAAAAACTCTTTTTAATTTTTCGACAATATTTTTTTCAAGCGCAGGCGATTCTATAAGGTACTGCATTGCTGTTTGCAGTATTACGTCTGCATCACAGATTTTTTTCCCTATTTCAGCCTCGATTACGCTTTTTAGCGTAATAACAGCAGGATTTGTAACGCCCGGTTTATATGCAACTTCAAAAAGATAGCGCCATTCTGCATCTGCAAGTTCTTTTTTAAACGCAGCGGGCGTGTGAATAGATGGTTTTTGTGCTACAGTGTCCGAAAAAAGCTTTTTTGCCAGCTCCGGGGTTAATTGATCAATTCCATGAGTAATATAAACATCCACGATTTTAACATTGTTGATTAAGGGGGAAACCGATTGCTTAAGCTGCTCTAGCAGCCGCTTCGCCCTTCCGTCAAGCTGCGGGTTTTTATAATATATTTCTGTTCTCATGGTTTAAATATATCAGAAATATCAGGCTTTGTCATGAGCAGTGCCCGCCAAACCACGTCAAACGCATGAGATTTTATAATGAATTACAGGATAAAGATTAGCTTACACTATGTATTTCGTAATTTTTTGCCTTTTGCTTATATTATTTTACTAAATTCAACATATTTATAATATTTACTATCTTTACATATCTCTATCTCTTTTGCTTTTTCTCCACGAGCAAATGAGCCAAATACCCCAATTTTGTCTAAATTTTCTTTTTTATAACCTTTTCTAAGGAATTTATTGATTCTATATTCATAATTATAATCATATAGTATTACTTTACTTTTTTCAAGTGTTTATTATGTAACTGTGTTTATTATGTAACGTGAGTTCGGCAAAATTGAGCCAACAGCGATAACGGTTGAAATTTGGGCGAAATATGCCCAACACAAGTAGAATTTGACGAATTTTTGCATCAAATTCTGCAAATACAAACCCGTCTCGAACTCACGCTATGTGTATTAGTTGTCAGCAGATGGTATTTCGTCTAACATATTCAGGCGGCTGATGTTGCCAGGCGCTAATAGAGCTGCTGGCAATGTGGCGGAGTGGGTGCGTGGGGATGAAGGAGATTTTATTAAGTCAAAGTTTTTAAGCAACGATACGCACTATTCAGGTACCGACCCTGATGCCAGAATATCAACAAAGCCCGGGAAAGCATAGTATGAGAAAGCTGATAAAAACTTCGGCGATGTTTACCCGCCTTTTATTTTTTGTTACGATTTTTACTAATGCTCCTGCTTAAACATTCGCTGAATAAAACAATGCCGACAAGAAATACTCCTGCGCCGATTAGCAAGGCCATTATTGAATGTAAAATATCCATCTCTATAGTTTAGTATAACGATGGATATAGTCAATGGAACTTTTCCCAAAATCCCACATAGGCTGGTAATATCCATGCAAGGAATTCGAACCATAGACAAAAACCGCCTCATATGTGATAATAAACAATACCCTAAGAGGAGGAATAATATTTTGCTTTGGATAAAAGAAACCATTAATGAGGTTCTGGAAAAACTAAACACAGATGCGGCACAAGGGTTAAGTCAGGAGGAAGCTGCAGAGCGTATAAAAAAATACGGACTGAATGAATTTGAGGAAAAAAAGAAGGAGACGCTGCTTCAAAAAATCCTCCATCACCTTAAAGAAATTACTACCATTATACTTTTGGTAGCAGCGGCAATTGCTGCCTTTATGGCGATTACCGAAGGCGAAGGCTGGACAAAGGTTTTTGTCATATTGGCGATTGTTGTTATCAATATTATTCTTGGGATTTATCAGGAAAGCCGGGCAGAAAAATCGCTGGAAGCCCTTAAAAAAATGAACTCGTTCAAAACAACGGTTGTACGCGGCGGAGTTAAAATGATAGTTGACGCCAACCAGCTTGTGCCGGGCGATATTGTCCAGCTTACCGCAGGAGACGTTATCACAGCCGATGCGCGGCTTGTCGAAGCAAGCAGTTTGCAGGTTGAGGAATCGGCGCTTACCGGAGAAAGCCAGCCTGTCGAAAAAAACCCGATGGCAGTTATCGGTGAAGGAACAGTTCCGCTTGGCGACAGGTTAAACATGGTTTATTCCGGCTGTTTGGTAACAGGCGGGCGTGCAACCGCTGTGGTTGTAGAAACGGCAATGGAAACAGAAATGGGCAAAATCGCCAAACTGCTTAACACTACAACAAAACAAAAAACGCCTTTGCAATTGCGCCTAACGCAATTAGCAAAGCGTATTTCCGCTACTGCTATTTTGGCAGGCCTTGCAATGTTTGGGCTTGGGGTTTTTGTGTTTGAAAATGATCCTGCGCAAATGTTATTAGCGGCAGTGGCGTTAGGTGTTGCAGCAGTGCCTGAAACCCTGCCGATTATCGTTACTATGATACTTTCCTACGGCGTATATAATATGGTAACAAAAAAAACCATCATTAGAAAAATCCCTGCTGTAGAAACTGTCGGCAACACATCTGTTATCTGCTCGGACAAAACCGGTACTTTAACTCAAAATAAAATGCGTATCCAGCGAATCTG